>CAYSJE010000139.1:0-2535 GCA_964431345.1 uncultured Candidatus Saccharibacteria bacterium | reverse complement strand
ACCAAAAAAGGGTAACTGCTTTAGCCGTTCGATATCTATTTCTAAACGCTCAATTTTGGAATCCGAAGAAGGGGTAAAAACTAGTCCAAACTTAAAAAATGCGACTTCTTGGATGTTCGTCATCTGGAGTCAATATTCATTCGCCCGCCTTGTTTCTTTTTTGTCCATTAGTCTTTCGAATCAGATTAGGGAAAAAGTATCTCCGCTCTATTCTGGATTAGAGTCAAATAGAAACCAACCACAAGACAGTCTGCAACGATGTCGTGTCGTACAAGCTCAGGAAGTAGTTTGCGATATATCACTTCACTGTGTTTGATCAAGCCGACCCCTTCGGTTGTGGAAAGCTCGTTAAAAACATACCGACATCGTGGGTATCCACTTCGTATTTCCGTTGCTATCATTGTGTGCGAAAATCCCTCAGCATGTGTTGCATCCATCACATTCGAATATCTACCAACAAACTGGGGGAATAACTGTTTGCGAGTTGTTCCTAATCGCTCGTGATGGCGTTCGGACTGTTGACGAGATAAGTCGACAAGTTGCTGCAAGTACTCCACATCTTTGCTTGTAGTCGATTTCATGGCATCAGCCACCCTGCCAAGAATCGCATCCACATCACAGGCAGATTTACCCTCCACGAACAGAAGACATTGTGCCGTGATGATGGGGAGCAGCATCAAAATTGAGGCGTAATTGACTTTCCCGCCATTTCGGTTTCTAGGGCTTCTCATCTGCGCTTGATAGGCAAAATCGAAAATGCAATCGGGTTGCCCATTCTTCGCAATGATTCGATCAACCAGTTCGATGAAGGGCCACGTGCTATTTACGGCTGAAATGAGAAAATACTCGACCTTTGTTCCCGGAGTTGAATCGATCATCCGAGTCGTACAACCGGGTTTTTCCGCTAGCGGCTCTAGGCCTTGCGAGAGGATAAAGGCACGAAGAACCTCTTCCTTTAATTCGAAACTATTCATTCAGCTTGCCCCTTGTGTTGTCGGTGTCCCAATGGCCGACTAGCAGCCCAACGCTGCAAATCAGCCGTGCGGTTTATCGCATCGGCTGCATTTGCGTTGTTAGGCTGGATGTCGAGTAAGAAAGTCTCTAATACTGGAAATCATTAAAGACACCTGCTCGTTGCTGTAGGAACTATAATTTCCATGAGCAGCATCATTTCTAAGCCCAAGCCAAGCAGTAACATTCTTCTGGTCAAGTTTCGTGTAGATACCAGCGCCTGCGAGCTCAGAATTCATTAATTCCGCCTTCTTTGGTTTGACACCAGATTTTGTAGTTATCTCGGCAGCAATTCCAGATTTTAAACAGAGTTGGCGTAGATGAGACTCTAGAGTGCTACCGGCAATAACTGCTGCTGCGTCCTTATAGCCAGCCTTAGTAAGATATTCTGCCATTTCTAAGAAATCCCCGAAAATTTCCCCATGAATAAGTTCTGCAACGCTTTTAAGATAACCAGCCTTAATATCAGCACTTAAGGATTCAAGGACGCCTATTAACTTGTACAGGTGAGTATAATCGTGGCCAGTTTCGGCGATAATAGACTGCGCTTGTTCATAATAAACAGATTTTCGCCCTCCTACTCGTTCGATAGCAGCCATAGCCCGGGTTTTCATTTCCCGGACTTTGGTATTTGAGATAACATCCGAAGCATCGTCATATTTTGAACGCTTGCGGAATTCGTAATACTCACTTACTAAACGGTTTAACTGATCAGCAGACTTGTCAAGTAAGGACCGATGCATACTAGCTGGCTCCTTTATCATAATTAGATCAAGCCTAACGATTTGGCTAACCTGCCGCAGGCTTGCGGGGCACAGACTTTCATAAACCAAAAAACTTGATGCGGAGTATAAAATTAAAACTGCCGCACAGCCCCTGCGGTCAGGTTGAGCCATTTGTTAGCGGTTTCTTATTTTGATTTCTACTTTATTGGTTAATCAATTTCATCTTCTATATTCACAATTCTAAAATCTTTTTCTATTTCAAATTTTAATATAGTTCTATTATAAGATTTTTGAATTGATTCTATTATTTGATTGCGCTCACTAATCTCATTTATTAAGAGCATAACACCTTGAATAATTTGTTCTAAAAAAAGGCCATCATGAAGTAGAATATAAATTAAATCAATTTTGGGAAACTTTTTAGTCCTAAAGAAATTTGTCGCAAAATAATAATATTTTGAAAAAAGCATAATTAATTGAGTTTCAAATTTATTGGATATATAACCTGAAATTGGAAAATCAATAAGTATTGAACCCATCGCAGGTAGAGAAGTTAAAATTTCTGGAAAATTTTCCCATGGTAAGTTTTCAAAATCATTTCTCTTACTATTTAGAGCATTTATTAATTCAATTGTATTGTTAAACTTTAACTTTTCATTTTTATTCTCTTTTAGAAATGATTCTGTTTCCATGTGTAATTGCTCGACGAAGGCCAATAACCCAAACAGAACCATTCGTGATCTTTGATGAGCATTAAATTTACGAATTTCAAAGGCAATGTTGGGCTCCAATGACAATG
>CAYSJE010000138.1:0-2562 GCA_964431345.1 uncultured Candidatus Saccharibacteria bacterium | reverse complement strand
GATTACTTCTGATCTTCAGGTATACATAAATTACGAATACAGAAATCGCAAAGAAGCATATGAATATCGTTTCCCAGGAGGAAGAGTCGATCCCGGAGAAGATTTCGAAGTAGCTGCCAAGCGAGAACTAAAAGAAGAAACTGGACTTACTGCAAAAAACTGGAAGTATTTAGGGACTCGATCTCAAGGCAACACACTAATCTGGCGAACAGATTCTTATCTCGCGACTGATCTTACTGAAGGTGAACAAAAATTAGATTCAGGTGAACAAATCGAAGTCAGGAAAATGCCGATAGACGAGGCAGTTGAGCTTGTGGTGAGCGGAGAAATTACAGACGAGTTTATTGGCCTAAACCTAATCCGCTTGCAGAAACAAATTAAGAGTGGAGAAATAAAAGTTTAAGTTTATGCCCGAGAAGAAAAAAATTCTAGTCTTATATACAGGGGGGACAATTGGCATGCATGGTCCTCCATGGAAAGCAGGCTCTCTTGAAGATCTCCGCAAAAATATCCCAGACCTAGAAGACCTACCCTATGAAATTGATTATCAAGAATGCTTTGATAGGCGCGGAAAACCGATCGATTCTTCTGATGCAAACGCCGGTACATTTAATTACTTCGCAAAAGAAATTGCTAAAGCACAGGGTGAGTACAAGGGGGTTGTGATGCTTTACGGAACTGATACTATGGCCCCAGCTGCCGGAAGCTTGTCTTATCAATTAGAGGGATTAAAAATGCCAGTAATTTTTACCGGCTCCATGCGAGCGGCATCGGTAGAAGGATCTGATGGACCGGCTAATTTGATTGATTCGATACATTTAGTCGCGAAATCGGGGGATGAAATTCCTCCAATAAATGAAGTGGCGATTTGTTTTGGGAAAGAGATTTTCAAAGGAACAAATTCTTTTAAATATTCAGCTAATTCAGATAATGATCATCCAATCAAATCTGTCGATGGGCGTGTATTGGGTAAAATTTCTAATGATGGAGAGATAGATCTCAATGAAGATTATTTATTGAAAGAACCTGATAGGGAATTCGAATTACATGAATTTAGTAGAAAGAATTCTGTAATGGCGATAAATCTGAATAATTCTCCTGGAATGAGAATTAAAATGCTAGAGGGAAATATTTCATTAGCAGATTCTGTTTTCATTTATGGAGGTAGACTCAATCCTAATAGTGATATGCAGAGGTTTATAGAAGAAAATAATGAAAGAAGCATTCCAGTATTCTATTCAGGGGATGGAGAGGTTCCTGATCCTAGTTGGGGAGAGGGGAGTCATTCTCTGCATGATTTTCAGCAGGCAATGGCCAAGATTACTTACATTAACTCTCTTACCAAAGATCCAAAAGAGGCCAAACAATTATTTGAAGCAAACTTACGAGGTGAAATAGAGGGACCAATTGTTAGAGAGTCAGAAATATTGAGAGAAAACAGGGAGGGAGAAGAATACAGAAGTGAATTTTCGAAGCGTTAAAATAGAAACCTAATCATGCCATTACCAATCTCTCGTGATGAGGCGTTTGATCTCGTCAAACAATATAATAAAGACGAAGCAAATCTAAATCATTACTTAGAAACAGAAGTAGTGATGCGTGAGCTTGCAAATAAACTTGGTGAAGACGAAGACGTCTGGGGAATCACTGGCTTGCTTCATGATTTGGATTGGGAAGAGACTCAAAATGATTCTGCAAAACATACTCTCAAGACAGCCGAGATTCTTAGTGAGAAAAATTTCCCTGAACAAGTTTTGTATGCAATCAAATCTCACAATAACGAATACTTAGAAGAAGATTTTGAGCCTAAAGCCAAATTAGATTATGCACTTAGATGTGCTGAGACTATTACTGGTTTGATTTATGCAGTTACTTTGGTCAGGCCATCTAAGAAAGTAGCTGATGTCAAAATAAAGTCTGTAAAGAAGAAATTCAAAGACAAATCTTTTGCGGCCAATTGCCGCCGCGAGTTAATTCTAGAATGTGAGAAGCTAGATATAGAATTAGATGAATTCATAGACTTAAGCTTACAAGGGTTTAATAAGATAGCGGGGGAGATTGGGCTGTAAACAATTCGAACAAAAAAAGCCCCGCCACTGGCGGGGCTTTAGGTTGGGATTATTATTTAAGCGAAAACTTTCGTCTCTATTCTTTCGAATCTCTTCTCAAACCTTTTGTTAATCGCAGCTTGCAGAGAGCTTTCTACTTTTAGGTCTTCTGTATTACGTAAAACTTTATCTAGTACACTCATAACTTCACTAAACTTGATGTGCAATTCTTGCTTAATTTTTTCTCTTTGCTTGGTGGCATGTCTGGCGTCTCTTTGCAGAGCCGCAGTATCTACAGAAAGGCTTCTGATTTTGTCACCATGCAATTTGAACTTTCGATCGAATTTCTGATCTAGTTTGCCTAGAGATTTTTCTAGACCTTTTTGCGTGACAAGGCCTTGTTTGTCTAAATACGCTTGTGTGACTGGCTGTTGTTTGCCTTTTGGCATAGATTTCCTCACGGAGGGTTGGGGCTGATTAGTGAGATAATTTTAGCAGATTTGAGAGTTGATGT
>CAYSJE010000137.1:0-2622 GCA_964431345.1 uncultured Candidatus Saccharibacteria bacterium | reverse complement strand
AAGCTCTCCCCCTTGGACTACTATTTGGAGTTTGCGCCATTTTCTAGAGATTAAGAAGAGGGACTAAAAGGATTTTGCCTGCCAACTTCATCAGGATCAACTGTAACAGGTACATTCCCAAAAGTATGTAACATCAAGAATTTGTCACTACTAAAAACATTGCCCACTGAACTCAGGGTATCAATAACTTGCGCACTAGTAAGAACAGGCTCGTCTACTTCTGCAGAAGTTTCATCTGAAGCTGGTGACTGATTTGAAACTACAACAAAAACTAGTATGGCCACAACAACCGCAACTATTAATATAGCTAGAAGTGTTTTTTCTCTTTTTTGCATAAATTATTCGACGTAATAAGTATTTAAAACAATGCTATAAACATCTTCTCCTCCAATTTCAATAGATTGAACATCCATCAATCGCATGTTTTTCTCAATATTATTTAGATAAACACGCAAATTATCATAGCCACCAGTCAAAGAAACAGTGACTACTAAAGTTTGGACTCCTTCTGGTAGATTCGCCTGCCCTGTTATCGCACCCACGGTTGTAGATTCTGCAAAATCGCCCAAACTAGAACCCCCAATAGAAACAGAGTTGAAAGTCATCTCACTATCAATCGCGATTGCTTCAAGATTTGTGAAAAGTTCGGGAATAGCTACGTTGTCAGGTAGAATTTCTTTGGCATCATTAATTTCTACACTCATGTCTTCCATAGTGTTGCTAAGCTCTCGCAAATTATCAAGCTCTTTGTTTTCCATGGCTAAATCAGCCTCTACTTGTTTTGTTTTTGTTTGCTCCGCCGCCACAGCCTGATAACTATCGTACCCAAAATATGCTCCAACCGCAGCAATTGCAACTGCGACCATGACAATTATTAACTGTTTATTACGAACTGTTAAATTCATATGGATTAAATTTATTTATTCTTCAGTGTTAAAATTCGGATCGACTCCTTCCTCTACAGCTTCCTCGGCAGCAGCGGTTTCTTCTTCAGTTGCCTCTTCCACAACTTCTTCTGGAATAATTATTGTTCGCAAACTATCCTCTTCTACTTGCTTGTCTGTTTTATACAAAGAATTGTCTGCTAGCTGTAAATCTAAATTGAACTCCACCGCTGTCCGCCCCTCAGCACCAGCAAGCAAACCAGCGCTATCAATTGAATAGTCACTGAAAAATGGATTACTCATATAGGCCACTATCTGTTTGGCGACGGCTGTGTAATCTGTCGTTGAAGCGGTGAGATTCACAACTCCTGGCATTTCACCACCAAGAGAAACTAAAGTGACCTCTTTGAGAGTACTATCATTTAACTGCCAGAATAATTCTGACCAATAAGTATGGTTATCAAGTAATCCTTGCAGGTTAAGAAGTTGCCGCTGCAACAAATCTGCCTCTTCTGAAACAGTTGTGTATTGTTCTTTTTCTTGCTGGACTTTGGCGATTTGCTCTCCTAGATTTACCTGCTTGTTTGTCAGAACTAATTTATAAATAAACATTCCACCAATCGCTGCCGCAACAATGATGATCACTAGCAAGAGCGCTCGAGTAGACCAATTCGTCGCCGTTCTTCTACTTATTTGATCCTTGGGAATTAGATTAATGTCAGCCATATTTTTATATTAGTACATAACTATTTAGAAATTTCACGCATTGCCAACCCAACGGCTACCGCAAAATGAGGCCCAATCTGTTCTAGAGAAGAAGACAATGCTTCTGGAAAAATAATTCGTGCCCACGGATTGCCTCTGTATGTTTTAATATTAACCTCATCAGAGATTAATTTTTCAATACCAGGCATCCACGACCCTCCCCCACTCAGAATAATTTTGCTAACACTGCGATTACTTTTGCCGTGATAGAGACTTAGAGTGTTTTTAACTTCACTTACAATTTGATTAATAACTGTAGTAATCGCTTCAGGTGTCTTTTGCTTTTCACTTTTTACACCGAAATCTTTTTTGAATTGATCTGCTCGCTCAAAACTTACGTTCAAACTTTTGCTAATAGCCTCTGTGGCTGCCTTACCACCAACTTCGAGTGTTCTAGTCAAGACTGGGAATTTGTGATCAACCACTACTACTTCAGTCGCGGATGAACCAATATCTAGAATCAACACCGCTGACTCATCATTCCCAACGAGTGAACGAGCCAAGGCGAAAGCTTCTGTTTCTAATCCAGTCAAACTCAAACCAGTTTCTTTGAAAATATCTACGTAGCGATTAACCAAGGCTTTAGGAGCAGCTGTAAGTAAAACTTGTAGACTAGATGTGCCCAAACCTTCTTTGGTGCTAACTTCTTTTTCTTTAACAACCTTCCAATCCAAGACCATATTTTCTAGAGAAATTGGAACATATCTTTTGGCCTCGTATTTTATTGCTTCACCTAATTCTTTCTGAGACATTTTTGGCAAATCAATCAAAGAAGAGAAAACTGCAAACCCGGGCAGAGAGGAAATGGCCTTTTTGCTACGAACCCGTGCTTTTTTGTATATTTCTTTTATGGCACTAGCAACAATCAACTTGACCCCTTGCGAATCGTCTTTAAAGATATTGGTTTCCAATTCAATAGAGCCATAGGTCAATAATTTTGTTTGTGTTTTGTCTTTTCCTAATTCAACAATTT
>CAYSJE010000136.1:0-2630 GCA_964431345.1 uncultured Candidatus Saccharibacteria bacterium | reverse complement strand
CCGGTATTTTTTTTGTGTTTTTTTTAATTACTGCAAAGACCGCTCCGGCTAATGCCCAGACATACCACAGAATTATTGTTTCCCGTAAAATGTTTTCCATGAGCGAGAGAACTATAATCACAAAGGCAATCGCTACTAGGCCCAGAGATATATGACTTAGATATGAATACTTGCCCTGCTTTCTCGCTTGAAAATGTATAGAAATAGCTTCGTAAGTAAAAAAGCCTAAAAGTATGATATATAGAATTGCGCCTGTATAACCATTCTCAACGGCAAGCTTAATATAATCATTATGCGCTTCTGTTGTGAATTCTTCGAACCAACCCCTCACATCTTCGAATACTTCAGAAATTGTCCCAGTACCATAACCAAACCAAGGCTCTTCCTCCACTGCTTCACTTAAATCACCCCACACATCTCGCCGCCAGGCAGCTGAACTCTCAGCTGGATCATCCTCAAACAAATTCTCGACTTTGCGCAAAGCTTCTATTTCCCTATATTCAAAATTAAATGTGTCTTCTAATAGAGGCTGGCCTAGCCAAAAAATTGCAAAAATAATAACTATTACTATTAAACTCAGAAGTAAGACTCTTCGGTATAAGAACGTACCTAGAGTAACAATGGCGATAATAAATCCGAGCCAGGCATTCCGAGAATAAGTTAGAAAAAGAGTACCAGCTGTGGCGAACAACCCAATTATGGCCGTGAAAATCTTTACTCTCTCAGGCTCCCAATCTGGCACAGCCAATTTGTTTTCTTTCCACTTGCCTAGGCAATGAACTAATAACAGGATAAAGACAAATAACAGGAAAAAGGCAAAAACATTGGGATGAATGAAAACCCCATAAATTCTAGAATCACCAGCAACTCCCCGACCCTGGCCAACAATGAATTGATATACGCCTAATAAAACAGGAACAATAGCCACTACAAAAATTGTCAGTAGCAAATGCTGCAGATCTTTCTTTGTTTTGAAAAAGTGATAAGCTAGAATATATATTATGAAAATACTAACTAATCGTAACCAAGCTGTCACTCCCAAAATGGGCGAATACAATCCCGGATAAACAATTCCAATTAACAGCCAAACCATAAAAGCAATAATTGGCCAGATCAGTGGGGTTTTGAAAATTTTGATTCTGTAAATAATTAGCAGTATTATGAACAAAGCGATCAGAATTATTCCTAACACACTAGCAAAATTAATTGGCCGGTCATTTATCTGGAACAAAGGAATTTCTACCCAGAGATCCATATACAAACGTAACGATAACAGAGCCAGTAAGCCGATTTTAGGCCTCCAGAAAAATAACAGAATTACTACGGCTAATGCCATAAATCCAAAAACTTCTAACCACCCAAAAGCAAGCTGACTAGAAATCAATACCAAAATCACGACTGTAACAATGCCCACAAGAATGGTTGCGACTTTGCCGCGCCTGGAAAGCGACCTGAGTTTTGCTAATATTGCCTGTTTCATGTACTATTTATTATAGCGTTATATGAGAATCCTACAAATAAACAAGAATTATCATCTAGGATCTAAGAGTGGCGGCGCCGGCACTTACTTTTTGAATTTGATAGAAATTTTAGAAAAGCATGGCAATCAAGTAATTCCATTTGCTCAGAAAGAAAAAGAAACAATACCGACTCCTTATAGTAAATATTTTGTTAGTGAAATGGATCTGTCTGAAGCAAAATTTTCAGGAAGCAGCTTCAGAAAGATAAAGCGAATTATTAGCAACAAAGAAGCAGCTCAGAAACTTGATAAATTATTGGAAGAAAACAAAGTTGATATTGCCCATATTCACAATATTTATCACCAAATTTCTCCTTCGATTCTGCCAGTTCTCAAGAAGCACGGAATTCCGATAGTTATGACTGTACACGATTACAAACTAATCTGCCCTAATTATGAGCTTTTTACAGAAGGCGCTGTTTGTGAGAGATGCCGAGACCATAAGTATATAAATGCCCTAACCCATAAATGCCTCAAAAATTCGCGTGGCGCTAGCTTTGTGGCTATGGTAGAAGCCTATATCCATCACTGGCAGAAAATCTATATCAAGAATATTGATCTATTTATTACTCCTTCAAAATTTGTCAAAGATGAGCTAATAAAATTTGGCTTGCCCGCTGAAAAAATAAAGCAAATCTACAATCCTCTAAACACATCTGACTTCACACCACAATATGAAGTCGGCAATTATTTTCTCGCTTGGGGTCGGCTAAGTGAAGTAAAGGGCTTTGATGTATTGATCAAAGCTTACAAAAAATTAGACACTGAAACAAAACTTTTGATTATTGGAGATGGACCAGTGAGAAAAAATCTTGAGCAACTTGCTGAGAGCGACAAGCGAATTGAATTCAGAGGGTTCAAAACTGGACAAGAACTAAAGGACATCATCAAGAACGCAATAGCTGTTATAGTTCCCTCTATTTGGTATGAAGTGCTGGGATTAGTTTCTCTGGAAGCCATGGCTTCTGGCAAGCCAGTTATTGCTTCTGATATCGGCGGGCTAGCTGAAACCGTGCAAGATGAAGTTACTGGCTGGAAGTTCAACGCTGGGGATGTCAAAGACTTACAGAGCAAGCTAGAACTAGCCTTGTCTCAAAAGGATAAACTATCT
>CAYSJE010000135.1:0-2632 GCA_964431345.1 uncultured Candidatus Saccharibacteria bacterium | reverse complement strand
TATTTGAATTTGATTTGGATTATTACCGGCCGCTCGGAAATCCCACAAAATTTATCCAAGCCATGCTGGGTTTGTTTTCGCGATGCAAAGATGAAGAAATAGATGAAGATGAATTTCTAAAATATGCAAAGAATTTGAAAGTAGGGGAAGGTGAAAGTGAGGCAGAGGAAGGGGTGAAAATTCTAGAGTTAGCTAATGCCTACAAAAAGTATCAAGATTTGATGCGGGAGAAAAGCTATTTGGATTTTGGGGATCTGATTATGCAGGCACTAAAATTATTTAGAAAACGCGAGAGTGTTTTAGCCAAATACCAAAAGCAATTTAAATACGTATTAGTTGATGAATTCCAGGATACAAATTTTGCACAGTATCAGATTTTGAAATTGTTAGCCAAGCCAGATAATAACTTAACAGTAGTTGGTGATGACGATCAATCTGTTTATAGATTTAGAGGGGCGGCTCTAAATAATATTTTGAATTTCAAAAAGCATTATCCTGAGGCCAAAGAAATTGTCTTAGGCATAAATTATCGTTCATCGAAAAGTATATTAGAAACTGCTTACAATTCTATCCAGCAAAATAATCCTGATAGATTAGAGGAGAAGCTGGGAGTGAATAAAAAACTTGAAGTTGGCAGAGAAAGTAAGGCTGATAATAGGCCTGAACTCATTTGGCCAGAAACTGTAGAGCAGCAATCACAAAGTGTACTCAAGAAAATAGCTGAGCTTAAAAAATCTGAAAAAAGAAACTGGAGTGATTTCGCTATATTAGTAAGAAGTAATTCTCAGGCTGAGCCATTTATAAAACTACTAGAGCGTCATAATATCCCGCATCAATTTGTGGCTTCAAAAGGTTTGTATACAAAACCTGAGGTAATGGACTTGCTGTCTTATCTAAAAATTCTGGATAATTTTTTAGACAGTACAAGTTTATACAGAGCCTTGAGAATCCCTGTGTTTAGTTTTGATTCTATGGATTTAATTAGGTTGCTGGATTATTCAAAGAGAAAGCGAGTTTCTTTGTATGAGGCTTTAGACGAAATAGATAATATTTCTGGTATAAAAAACGAGACGAAGAAAGCTACGCAGAAAATTCTAGAATTGCTAAGTGTTCATGCGAAACTTGCTCGCAATAAAAAAGTAAGTGAAGTGTTAGTTGCGTTCTTAGAGGAATCTGGTTATATGAAGCTGCTGAAGAAGCGCGATAATTTGGAAGAAGAGCTGCGCTTTCAAAATATTGTGGAATTGTTTAAACGAATTCAACTATTTGAGCAAGCTGGGGATACTGAGAGTGTCAAAGATTTTGTGGAGGAATTAGAGCTAGCGACAGAAGGGGGAGAGGATCCAGCTCCGGCAGAGCTAGAAGAAGGCCCAGATACTATCAAAGTCATGACAATTCACAAGGCCAAAGGCTTGGAGTTTCCAGTAGTTTTTGTAGTAAGCTTAATAGAAGGCCATTTCCCATCTAGAGATAGAAAAGAACCTCTTTCGTTACCAGATGATTTACTAGAAGAAAAATTGCCCGAGGAATCTCATATTCAAGAAGAACGGCGATTATTTTATGTAGCCCTTACCAGAGCTCAAGACAGATTGTATCTAACAGGTGCAAATGATTACGGTGGAAAGAGGAAGAGAAAAATATCTAGGTTTGTAAAAGAAATCGATACGTTAATAGGCAATAGTAAAATTTCTACAGAAACTCTGCCAAGTTCCTGTGCAGAAAAAAAAGAACAGAAGAAAATAAAAGAAAAATTACCAGCCAAGTTTAGTTATACGCAGCTCGAAGCTTTTAAGTCTTGTCCATTGCAATACAAATTTGCTCACTTGCTCAAAGTCCCGACATCTGGCTCGCATACTTATAGCTATGGAAAAAGTTTGCATGGAGCTTTGAGTGATTTCTATCAAGCAGCCCAGGAAGGCAATCCCGGGAAAAAAGATCTACTTGCTATGCTAGAAAGTAATTGGCTTGGTGAGTTTTACGAAAGTAAGTCGCATGAAGAAGATCGACATGCCAAAGCCAAGAATGCTCTTGAGAAATTCTACGATTTGCACAAAGATGACCAGCGTGAGACTTTGTATATTGAGCAAGGCTTTAATATGAAAATAGGTGATTATGTGATTCGTGGAGCAATTGATAGAGTGGATAAACATTCAGATGGCCAAATAGAAATAATAGATTACAAAACTGGTAAATCTGACAAAGGTGAAAAAGATATCAAACGACCAGTGCAGTTATTACTATACGCCCTTGCCCTAGAACAAATTTTTGAACTAAAAGCAGATATTCTTACGCTGTATTATGTTGATGGCAATAAACCTTATTCTATAGAGCGAGAAAAATTCGAACCAAAATTAGAAGATATAAAAACTAAAACTCTAGGTACAATTCAAGAGATTATTAAAAGTGATTTCTGTGCAACCCCGTCTAGCTTTGTTTGTCAGTATTGTGATTTTAGAATGATTTGTCCAGAGAGGAAGTAAAATAAGAACACAAGCAAAAAGCCTTATCTGCATAAGGCTTTTTTAGTTAGTTTGTTACTCCCGGGCAAATGAATGCCACAGTCGTACACGGGAGGGTTATTGAAGAGGGTGGAGAATTTAGCCTGCAACATCCGTGTGATATTCTCACGCAG
>CAYSJE010000134.1:0-2638 GCA_964431345.1 uncultured Candidatus Saccharibacteria bacterium | reverse complement strand
ATGAAGCCCGCCTCTTCTCACTCCAAATATAGTAGAAAAATAACCACAATAGTAAACCAACTCCAGCGAAAATTGCCCAGCGCATAATTAATCCATCTTGCAGAAAAAACATAAACACAACGGCACTAAGTGATACAACCGCAGATGTAATTAGCAGAGGCCAGTCACTTCCGAGACGCCTCATAATTGGTATAAATCCACCAATACCAGCAACCAAAACTGTCCCTACTAAAATCCAAGCTAAGTATTCAGGATAAGTGAACAAACTAAACCCGGCAGCTAGAATTACGACTGTCAATATGCTCGCGAGAGTTATAGCTAATATTTTCATTCTGCCCACTTAAATGATTTGAATACCCAGTCGCTTAGTATATTGGTATTAGAAAAAATGCTATTATAATTTGGGTTTCCCAGAACTACATTAATTATTTCTTGCTCACCTCTAGATTCTTTTGAAAAACGAGTCATCAAGCAGTACATTGCTTCATATGTGAAGCCAGTTTTACTACCAGTCAATGGACGACTGCTGTTTTCAGTAAATTTGTTTGTAGCCTTAACTCCTAAAACTCTGTTAGTATTTCTTGTCTTGAGTGAATAATTAGCCATAGTAGAACCACGCATTACCTCGGGGTTTTGCAAAACTTTTTTTGCTAATTTTGCGTAGTCTCTGGCTGTAGAAACATTACCAGCGTTGAGTCCTGTTGGTTCGACAAACCGCATTGTAGTTAGTCCCCACTCACTTGCCTTATCATTCATCTTCCCCACAAATTCTAACTCACTCATTCCAGTAGATCTGACTAAGGCCTTTACAGCATTATTTTTTGAACCAACTAGCATTGTATAAAATAGGTCTTTTACAGAAACAATCTCTCCTGGTCTCAAATCAATTGAGGCACCACCAACATTATCAGCCCGGGCAATCATCACTTCCCTATTCCAACCAGGATTATTATTTAGGAAAACTTGGGCTGTCATTAATTTGGTCAAACTCGCAATTGACCGCTGCTGATTAGCATTTTTTTGGTACAGAACCGCGCCTGTTTGAGCATCAATACTAATCACAGAGGCTGCGCTGATTTCGGGATCAGGATAATCAGCTACCTTTTCTATCTCACTACCATATCCAGAGAAAACAGCCACAATAGAAAACGGAAAATGAACAAAGGCTCGGACATATTTCTCTTCCTCATTAATATCTGTTGGAATTGCTTGCCATTCTTCTTTCTCTCTATGCCAAACGTAAATTTGTTTATTAACTGAATCATCTGAAACATAATCCAGTTTTATTGTAATAGGTTTCTCTAGAACTTGTGGTTTTTCCATTCTTATATCATAGACAAAAATGTCACTGATCAAATCTATACTCTCTGGGCTAGGTAATTCCTCATCATATTTTTCTGTTTTCACTCGAGATGGCTCGTCAAAAATATTAGGCAGAATACCAATTTCTATATTTTCATCAATTACAGTATAGCCTTTCTTAATCGTGTCTTCATCTAGGTTTACACTTTTGGCTTCCACCCCAAACGCAAAAAAGCTGCCAGTCAAGACTAGCAAAGTAAGTACTAAAAGGTTTAAACTATTTTTTTGCATTGTTTTGCAACGTGTTCAAAATTTGTTCCGGATTATCTGTCGTAAAAGCAAATTTTCTACTTGTGTCACTCCTTGCTATCATAATTCCCTGCCCCCAGCGAGTGTTATAAATCGTTGTTCCATCTGGGGTAAGTCTAATACCAATCCCGCCTGTATTTCTAAATTTCAGATCAGTGATAGCCACTGCCTTTATTTGGGCTAGAGGTATCTTGTGATGAAACCAGCCATAAGAAACATCTAATTCGCTTTCTGAAATAACTATTTTCATTTTCAGAAAGTTAAAAAAGACAAATACGAAAGCTGCAATCTCAATGATACCAATAGAAACCAATCTCCAGCCACCATCATCTGTTGTCAGTCCAGTCATGATAAGCCAGCCACCGAGAGCAATTAAAACCAGAGCTGTAATAATCAGCCATGCTGAACCTCGCTGTGTCTCTTCATATAACATAGTCTCTTAAGTATACTGCGAAAAGGCACTTTTGCCAAGAATTGATTTATGCTATATTTATCACATGAAAATAGATTATTCAGAGAGAGTTTTAGACCATTTTAATAATCCCAAAAACCAAGGGGAGATTTCGGGTGCAGATGCTTCGGCTCAAGTTGGAAATCCTGTTTGCGGTGATATGATAAAAATTGACTTAAAAATCACTGATAACAAAATCACTGATATAAAATTCCAGACTCTGGGATGCGTAGCTGCTGTTGCCGCAAGCTCTGCTATCACGGAATTAGCAATGAATAAATCCGTCTCTGAAGCAAGGAATATCATTAATAAAGATGTGGCTGAGTACTTAGACGGCATGCCTGAGCAAAAACTTACTTGTTCAAATTTTGCGGCCGATGCACTAAAAAAAGCACTGAAAAACTATACCCCGCAATAAATTGCGGGGCTAAGTAACGAAAACAACCCCGTTATGCGGGGTCGTTTCTTTTTATGGCCTGGGGTTAAAACCCCGGCCAAATGACCGCTATTTTTCGTCGCCGCAGCCACCAACTTCTTTTAGCCAAGGAGTGCCATTCTTTTTTGCTTTTCTACGAG
>CAYSJE010000133.1:0-2657 GCA_964431345.1 uncultured Candidatus Saccharibacteria bacterium | reverse complement strand
TTATGAAAATTGAGAAAAAGGATTTAGACAAGTCGCAAGTTGAATTAACTATTACTATTACTCCCGAAGAGTTTGAAGAGTTTTCTAATAAAGCTGCGCAGCAATTAGCTCAGGGGTTAAAAGTAGAAGGTTTTCGTCCTGGCAAAGCCCCTCGTAATGTAGTTGAGAAAGAAGTTGGCCCGCAGAAAATATTTGAAGAAGCAGGCAGAATTGCCGTGCCAGATACTCTGGCCAAAGCTTTTGACCAAGAAAAGCTAGAAGCGATTGGTGAACCAGAAATCACACCACAGAAAGTAGCTGTTGGTAACGAATTTGTTTACAAAGCAAAAATTGCGATTTTACCGTCTATAACACTTCCAGATATTTCTGGTATCAAAGTAGCCAAGAAACCTGTCAAAGTAGAAGACAAAGAACTAAAAGAAGCTTTAGGGGGTTTACAAAAAGGCCAGGCTAAATCGGTCACCGTTAAGCGTGCAGCTAAAAAAGGCGATAGGGTTGAAGTTAGTTTCGAAGCGAAGCTTAACAAAGTTACTATCGAAGGTGGCAAGAGCGAAAATCATCCAGTGGTCATTGGTGAGAATAAATTTGTACCAGGTTTTGAAGAAAACTTAATAGGCATGAAAGCAGGTGAGGAGAAAGATTTTCCGCTAGTATTCCCCAAAGATTATTACAAAAAAGATTTGGCTAATAGAGAACTTGATTTTCATGTCAAAGTGAAAGTTGTCCAGGAAGTCCAAATGCCTGATATCAATGATGAGTTTGCGAAAAGTCTAGGCAAGTTTAAAACAGCTGATGAGCTCAAAAAAACTATCAAAGATAATATTACTCACGAAAAAGAACACAAAGCTGAGAACAAACTAGAGATGGAAATCATTCACAAAATTGCTGACAAGGTGAAATTTGATTTGCCAAGTATCTTGATCAAAGGCGAGCAGAAAAAGATCGTTGATGAAATGGAAGCAAGTATGGCTCAACAAGGTGTGAAGTTCCAGGAATATCTAGATTCTATCAAGAAGACTCGTCAAGGCTTAGAAGAGGATCAAAAAGAAACTGCAATAAAAAGAGTGCAGGCAAGTTTAGTATTACGTGCCTTTGCAAAACAAGAAGGTATCAAGGTTTCTGAGGAAGAGATTGAAGGAGAAATTTCTAAAATAAAAAAGGCTCAAGCTGAAATGTACAAAGGTCAAGAGCAAGCAGCTGATCATTACGATAAACCTGAGTACAAAGATTACTTGCGGTCAATGATGCTGAATAGAAAAACATTCGGAGCCCTAAAAGAAAAATGCGTTAAAAAATAAAAATGAATTTCGGCGCACACGTATCTATCACTGGTGGTTTAACTGAGGCAGTCAAACGAGCTGCTGATTTGAGCGCGACTACTTTCCAGATTTTTTCTAGAAATCCGCGAGGTAGAAATAGATGCAAATTTACTGACAAAGATATTGCGGAAGCAAAAGACTTGATGAAAGAAAAAAACATTGAGTCTTTTTATATTCACACACCTTATTTAACAAATTTAGCCTCACCCAAAAACGATACCTGGAATTTTTCTATAGAATTAATCTTAGAGGATTTAGAAATTGCCCAAAAAATTGGTAGCAATAATTTTGTGATGCATATTGGCCATCACATGGGTAAGGGTGTTGACTGGGGGATTAAAAGAGTTGCTGAAGCGCTCAAAAAAATAGCTGACAAAGATAAAACTAAATCTAAAATATTGCTAGAAATTACTGCTGGGCAGGGTACGGAAATCGGTAATAGTTTTTCTGAGATTGCTGAATTGATGAGCAAGTCAGGATTGCCAGAGAGTAAGCTTGGTATGGTATTAGATACTGCCCACGCATTTGCAGCTGGCTATGATTTGCGAGATGAAAATTCTGTAAATAAAGCAATTTCTGAATTAGACAAAATCATTGGGCTAGATCGTTTACAACTCATTCATATCAATGATTCCCTGAAGGAGCTTGGCTCGCACAAAGACCGCCATGCACATATTGGCGAAGGCGAGATCGGTGAGGCAGGGCTCAAGGCACTCGTTAATCATCCTAAACTCAAAAACAAAGATTTCATTCTAGAGACGGAACCAGAAGGACAGCAAGCAGATTTAGAGAAACTTAAAGGATTTGTGAAAAACTAGATTGCTTGCTTTTTGTAGGGAACAGGCATGCCTGTTCCCTACAGGAAATGACTAGTCTACTATCAATTCTACTAATAATCCTCCTCGCTAACGCTATTTCTTGGATAGTGATTTATTTCTATGCCCGCAGAAATGCGAGCAATTTACCAAATCTAAAACCACGTCAGAAATTACCGCAAAATATACCTCTAGTTTCTATTATTATCCCAGCTAGAAATGAAGAGAAGATGATTGGCAAGGCATTAGAATCTCTCACCAAGCTTACTTATCCAAAATTCGAAGTTATAATTATCAATGATGGTTCGACTGATAGGACGGGCCAGATAATTTCTGAATATACTAGGCGCTGTCAAAATTTTAGGGTACTAGAAAATCCGACTCTGCCGGAGGGTTGGCTTGGGAAACAAAATGGTATGCATAAGGGAGCCAAGATGGCCAAGGGCGATCTATTGCTCTTCAGAGATGCTGATATAATTTTCGAGCCAGATATTTTACAAACGGCTGTGGATTATTTGCAGTG
>CAYSJE010000132.1:0-2659 GCA_964431345.1 uncultured Candidatus Saccharibacteria bacterium | reverse complement strand
GATTCTGGATTCATCCAGCGATTGATGGTTACTATGTGGCTAACGACGAAATCAAAGCTTATATTTCTGAATTAGGTGTGAATCCCGAGATTGTGAAGTCCTTGGGAATACCTATAGACTTGAAGTTCTCAAAAAACTATGATAAATTGAAGTTGAAGCAAAAACTTAAACTGGACCCTAAGGTTCCAGCTATTTTAATGTTCGCTGATGATTTAGAGACTGCGGTTTTGCCAAAATTAATCAAGTCATTAGTCGCATATGATGGAGAATTGCAGGGATTCATTATTTCTCGATTTGCGAGAACTAGAACCAGAATAAAAAAGCTATTTGGGAATCATAATCCTGGGCTTAAAATTAGTGATAGGGTTTCCAATATTGAAGAATACTACAGCGCCTGTGATGCTTTGGTTTCTAAAGCAGGTGGCATGAGTATTTCTGAGAGCTGGGCAATGGGAATCCCACTAATTATGGTTAATCCAATTCTGGGCCAAGAAGAAATGAATCGTAATTATGTTTTAGAACAAGGCGGTGGGGTTACAGCAGATCCTGCTGAATTACTAGCTTACAAATTAGATTCAGTTTTGAAAAACAAAGAAAAGAATTCTAGTCTAAAAAACCGTATGCAAGAATTAGCTCGACCAGACGCAGCTCGGGAAATTGTGCAGGATATCATTTCTACTTTCTAATTACTTATGTAAAAAACACATGGCGAAAACCCGTCTTATTTTTTTTGGTCCGCCAGGAGTTGGTAAAGGGACCTACGCGAGAAAAATCAGTAAAATTTTAGGAATTCCGCATATTTCTTCAGGAGATCTTTTGCGCGAAGAGATCGCCAAAAAAACAGAGCTCGGAATAGTCGCCGCAAAATACATGGACAAAGGAAGCTATGTCCCTGATGATTTTGTAAATGACTTAATGAAGGAGAGGTTTGCCAAAGACGATGTGAAGAAAGGAGTTATTCTAGACGGCTATCCTCGAACTCTTGATCAGGTAGATAAAATTAAAAAATATTGGGATATTGATTTAGCGGTAGAAATTGGTTTGCCTGATGAAATTTTGATCAAGAAATTAACAGCGAGACGAACTTGCGAAGAATGCGGAGAAGCATATAGTTTAGTCGAGATTGATGAGCAGGGGATTAAAATGCCAGCCCTGCTTCCAAAAAAAGAAGGTCTTTGTGGTAAGTGTGGTGGTAAATTAGTTCAACGGAAGGATGATGATGAAAGTTTGGTTCGGGAAAGACTAAAAGTTTATCATGACTTAACCGATCCAATTATTGGACACTATAAAAAATCTAGTGAAGTGAGGAAAGTTTTGGTGACTGGTGGTCCGGATGAAATGGTAGAAAAAATATTGAAAATTATTGAATAAAACAAAACCCCGCTATTAGCGGGGTTTTTTGATAGAAATTTTTTAGAGTCCAAGGGTCTCAGTCATTTTCTTGATAAGAGAGACAACAACCGGAGGGGGCATCAGGCTATTTGATTTAACGCCAGTATCGTCATCAACTTCCCAGGCCTTTTCAGTTGTTTCAACTTTGTTTTCAGCTTCGTTGTATGTGTATTCATAACCAGGAGTAATTTCATAATCATCAGTATATTCTTTTGTCTTGTCAGCCGGGATAGAGTTTCTAAGATATATTGTTGGCATGCCTTGTAATTCATGGACCTTGCCCATCAGCATTTCGTCTTTTTCTAGGCGTTCTTTGATAGGCTCAATTCCTTGTTCGTCACCTTCTTTTGTTACCATTCTGGCACCACCACAAGTCGCATCATCACAGATTAGGTGAAATTTTTTATCTTCTTTGTCGTACTCAACATTCTTAGTTGCCAGAAGTTTTAGATTTCTAGAGGTCTGACATTTTGGACAAATGACACGATATTTAACGCGCTCATCAATAACATTTGTAGGGACATTGATTAGAGCAAAAAAATCTTTGTCATCGCCATGCCCTATGATATCCCGGAAAAACAAAGAGTAAGAGAGCTGGTCAATATCCCTTGGAAATCCGTCTAGGAAAATTGCTTTTTTACCAAGCTTTTTAATTTCTCTCTTAGCTAAAGCTAAAATTAATTCTGTAGGAAGTAGAGTTTTGGTACTTCGATTTTCCAGAGCCTTCACAATATCATCTAGTGGCAAAAAGCCACGATAGTTTTCTTCCAAAAAAGCAACAAGCTCTTTCTTCTTGGCTTCGTCATTTACACTTTCATCAAAAGACCTCACCATATCACCAATAGAGAAATGGGCGATTCGGCTTTCGGCTAGTGGTTTGCCATTTTCATCTCTGTCAATTACTTCGGCGAGCATTTTGGCATAAGTTCCTTTCCCTGAACTTTTTTTACCCATTAGATAGCAGACAAAAGTATTATTTTCTAAATATTTTCTTAATTTCTTAATTTCGTCACCAGCTTTATATTCAAAATAAGCTTGGCGCTCTTCTGCATCTGTTAAATCAAACTTTTTGTACTCTTCACTTTTGGTTTTGAAAAGCGGGAAATCAATGTCGCTCATAGTTTTTTAGTTAAGAGGATTATTTGTTATTAGTATTCTTTGTACCACTTTTTTTATTTCTTGCCAACCTTTTTACTTGACTTTTTTCTGATTTGGTATTACAGTGTTCAGAAATCTAGTACAAACCAAATCCACCGGCACCGAACGT
>CAYSJE010000131.1:0-2685 GCA_964431345.1 uncultured Candidatus Saccharibacteria bacterium | reverse complement strand
AAGTTTGGGCCAATCAAGACTTCGTCTTTACCATCATTGTCAAAATCGAACATATCTACATTGGCACCAGATTTAACTCCTTGGGGAAAAGCCAGCCACTCACCAACAATAGTATGTTCACCATTATAGCGATAGACTTTGACCCATGCTTCATCATTGAATAATTGACTGACAGCAAACTCATCTTTGCCATCACCATCAATATCCCCTGCAGAAATATCTAAGCCAGTTCGAGAATTCGGATGAAAGACAAAATAGCTCATTGGTTTTGGGATTGCCTCGCCTGCTTTGATATCAAAGAATCGAACATGCGGACCACCACCGAGACTAGCGGCGACAATCACTTCATCCTTGCCATCGTAATCTATGTCTCCGGCAGTGACAGTGACACCACAATTCACATTTCCAAAAGGCCTAAAGGCTGCTATCAATTCTCGTGACTCGTTATATTTATATACTTTTACTAGATTCCCTTTAGTAAACTGGCTCATTACAATTTCATCTTTTCCATTACCGTCAATATCAGCTCCCGCAACATCAACCCCGCCAGTAAAATTCATATCAAAAGGCCGAAAATCGATACCACGCTTTTCACCATTCTTTTCGTAAACAACCACGTGTGGGCGAGCCCCCATTCCACTACCCACAATTATTTCATCTTTGTGATCCTTATCTATATCGCCAGTTGCGACTCTACCTCCGTTGCGCATAAAGGATGGAAAAGCAAAAAAACTGTCAAACAAAACTGATCCCTGCTGAGAAAATTCTCTAATCTGCGGGCCTCCAGTATAGCCAGGCATGGTAATAATTCGCCCCTCACCAATAGTTAGAGAAATTTCTTTAATATCGCCCCAATTACCAGCATTGTCCTTTGACTGAACTTCGATTTTGTAATAACCACCTTTTGATAAAGTAGGAGTGAAATGGAAATCTTCCTCCGCCTCATCAAACCGCCCATCGCTGGCACTCGCCTTTACCCAACCACCATTGTTAACCCGATACTGCACTTCATCAATTACACTAATAGTAATATCATTACCAAGCCCTGAAGGATTTGAATTATTACGAGCATTCACATTGGCCGAGCCTTCAATTTTTGGTTTATCAGTTCCAATTATGCCTGAGCTAGTAACCAAATCTACACTTGGTTTGGCTTCAAGAACATCTAAAATTCCATTGTTATTCGAATCAATAATACCAACTTGCCCCTTACCATAATAATCAATTGACCCACTAGAGAAAGGTGATACTTGCCCACGCATTATACTAGAGACATTAGAGCTACAACTATTTTCACAATTCTCATTTCGATAATCCAAATATCCACCATGTTGACTACAGGCACAAGCAGCTGAATATTGATCATTGGCATAAAAACCATGGCCTAATTCATGAGCTGACACTGCATCCATGGTTCCAATTCCATAGCCATCATTATCATAGGTCATTACAGAATAAGGACCGCCAACCCACATATAGGCAAAATATCCATCAGCAAACATGCCGTTAGTATCATTAGCACTATCAACTACAAAATAAGTCACCGCCCAATCGCCTCCATCAGTATTACGTAGATCATTATTGAAATGCCGGACTTTGTCTAATCGCAGTGAATCGCTATATCCAAATTTTGTCATTATTTCGTTTACCCATAAATCTTCTCCCGTGCCACCGTATGGATCAGCTGATCGATTTATTGGTTCATAGCTCGTTCGAGCACGGCTGTCAGTTCGACCATAATAGAAATGATAAGTAAAAGTTATATCGGCTTTTGATTCTCTGGCTGCCCACCAGCTTAATCCATTTTGAATCTCAGACGCAACCGCAGCCTCTCGCGATGAATCCCAATTTTCAGTACTAGCATCGATGGCCCCGTCACTCTCAGGTAAAATGACACCAATAGAGATATCACCAATCATAAATTCAGATGTATCATAGAATCCAGCACCTCGAGGAGCACCGTTCATTTCGGAAGGAGCTGATGACACACTTTTTTGTTCAACCTGCCCCCCCAGTTTTGCTCTGCAAATATGGAGCAGGCTCTAGATCATCGTTAATAAGCTTTTCTCCTTGGGACATATCAGCTTTTGTGGCGTCAAAATGTTGATTCCAGACTGCTACTCCAATCAATTCATCTTTGTCTAAACTAAATTTACTAAGTTCATTTTCTTCAATCTTATTATAGGAAACTTGTTTTACCAAAAATATATTGTTTACATTAGTTGGGACTTGACCCCAGAGAATATTATTAGGATACCTGTGAACTATTTTTCCTCCCAAATCTTCAATCATTACAATCACTTCCCGCATATCCTTTTCATTAGCAACATCGAGAACTAGCAGCGCCTCTTGGTTTTCTGAAACAGTCTCTGTTACCTTTGCTTCTTCCCCGGCATTAGAAAACAAACCGCCAATACTAGCCCTCTCCGGCCCAACTACACTAAACGCCAACAACAAAGCCACTGCGATTACCACAGCGTTAAACGAGACAATAATGCTTAATCTAAAAAAAAGCGGGGTTCTTTTTGACATTATCAAAATAAGACACCCGACACTTTAATAATTGTATATTTGTTTATTCTTGTTATTTTAATTATAGCACACTTTCCAGAGATGGGCAAACGCGACTCAGGTAAGTTCAACAAGTAAGTGCAACACTCTGGTAGAATAGAGTGTATGAGATAT
>CAYSJE010000130.1:0-2720 GCA_964431345.1 uncultured Candidatus Saccharibacteria bacterium | reverse complement strand
CTTCCAGATCTCAATGAAATCGTATCCTAACTCTGCGCTAATTTCAATATCGGCACGTAAATTCGCATTCTTCATAGTAGTGGCACCATTTAGCCCAATAAGCATGGTTTCTCCCCTCCTACATCACCTACTGCTGAAATTTTTGTCCTCATAGCTAGAAAACTCTCTAAGAGGGACATCATCCCTCACCTAATTTTATTCCTGCTTCCAGAACTACTATTCGGCTGGAATCATCGTGCAATTTGAGCAATACTATTGGTGATGTAAATAACTGCTACTTCTCTTTTTTATTCTTCTACCAGTTCGAAAACTTGATCGTATTCTCTCATAGACAATCCTGGAGTGGCTCATCTAGAATTACAATTTTTGCTTTGAAGTATATAGTCCTTCCTATTTTCATCCGGCCCAAATCTAAAAAGTCAAAGGGACCTACTTTTTAAAGAGGCTCTTCTTCAAGAAAAATATTCCTGGCAACGATCATTGAGGGTAAAAGTCCGAAACTCTGATGCACAGTTTTAATTCCTAACTCTAAGGCAATCTGAAGAGAGAAAAGGGAAAGTTTTTTTCCTACAGACTAGACCTCACCCTTTGTCGAAGGGTCTATTCAGAAAAGAATCCTTATCAAGATGGACTTGCCTGCTCCATTATCATCTACTAGACCGACTGTCTCACTAGGGAAGACCTCGAAGTCAACATTCTTAAGCGCCCAAATGAATCCAAGTTGTTTTGCTGATATTTACAGCAAACTCCTTTTTCCAGAAAACCTATGAAAAAGAGCGAAAACTTAAACTAGCTTTTAATACCATCATAAGATTTAATGTTTCATCCCAGAAATCGTTAAGCCACCACTAAAATATCTTCCCATAGAAAAAAAGAGAATAATAATAGGCAAAGAGGCAATCACTGCTACAGCCATCAGGGCTCCTTCATTTGTGTATTTTTCCGAATTAAACCGTACAATATAAAGTGGAATAGTCTTCATCTCCTCACTTTGGGTAATCAATAGCGGCCAGATCAAACTATCCCATTGCTGGCGAAAAGTAAGAATTCCCAGGGCCACTACTGCCGGGATTGCATTGGGAAGAACAATGTCCCAAAATATCCGAAACTCACTAGCACCCTCAATCCGAGCAGAATCAATGACTGCATCCGGAAAGGTAATCAGGAACTGCCGCATGAGAAAGATACCAAAGGCATTGACCATTAAAGGAATAATCAGTCCTGTATAGCTATCCTGCCAGCCGAATTTAGTTACAATCAGATAGAGGGGTATCATAATCGCTTCAAAGGGAACCATCATCGTTGCCATAATCATTATAAAAACCAAGTTTCTTCCGCGGAACGGTAATTTGGCAAGTCCGTAGCCAGTCATTGCTGAGATAAAAACCGTGGTTAGAGTCACCATAGAGGCAACAAAGAACGAATTGAGAATATTGCGTAAATAAATGAAACTACCGTCATTGCCACGAATCGCTTGCCAGTAGTTCTGCCAGTGGAAACTAGTAGGAATCCAGCGAAAGGGTATTCGCATTACTTCACGGTAAGGCATAACTGAAGATACCACCATGAAGGCCAACGGCGTTAGTACTAATCCCATGGTTACGACCAGAATCCCCCAGACCAAAAAATTATTTAGGTATGAAAATCGCCAACCAACTCTATGATAAGCTTGTTTCCTTTTACCGATTTTTCTGGTTGGTTGAACCATCCTTACTTTATTCATTGCATTAAATGTAACTTATCTTTTCAGTTCTAGAAACTTTAAGCTGGAACCAGCTAAAAATTAATATAGCAAAAAAGAGAATAATACTCATTGCTGAAGCTCGGCCAATGTAACGGTCACGCATCGCCGTCCTGTAAATATTAAGGGTAATCACATTAATCGGTTCTGTTGCAGCTCCTGATTGGGTGAATAAATACTGAGTACTAAAGGTTCTCATACATTGAATCATTGCTATAATGGACACGAGGACTATCGTTGGCTTAACTAAAGGGAGAGTAATAGACCAGAATTGGGTCCAGGAACCAGCTCCATCGACTTTTGCCGCTTCATAATAGGTTCTTGGAATGTTCGATAGACCAGCAAAGTAAATAATGGTAAAATAACCAATGTATTTCCAAAAATAGATAATGATCGTTGAGAAGCGAACCATATGCGATAGTGCTAGCCACTTATGATCAATCCCTGGGGTATTGGCGATAAAATTAACCCATTGATTGGCCAGCCCGCGAGGGTCAAAGACCAATAGCCAGACCACTGCGGCGGCGGCGGTGGAAAGGATTGCTGGTAAAAAATAGGCCATTTGTAGGAAATTCTGAAACCGTTTACTTCGAGAGTAAATAAAAACCGCAAGCAACAGGCTAACAGTAGCCAGGGGGATAAAACAGCCCAGGGTAAAAACAGCTGTTGCTTCTATTGATTTCCAAAAATCTTCTGAACGAAAAAGATAAACATAATTCTCTAAGCCAATAAATTTCGATGGCTGCAACGAAAGGATGTCCTTTTGTAATGTGCTAGTATAAAAAGCATTGATAACGGGATAGAAACTGAAAAGAGCAAAATAGAATAAAGCGGGGGCTACGAATATCCAGCCCCCTATAGCTTTGTATTTTCCAAGACTACCCCTCCGAGAATTACGTTTCATGTCAGGTGCTCCTTTATGAAAGAGGAACCGAGGCATAGCTTAATACCTCGGTTCCTCGGTGAAATGCTCCAGTTT
>CAYSJE010000129.1:0-2724 GCA_964431345.1 uncultured Candidatus Saccharibacteria bacterium | reverse complement strand
AATAATCTCTCTGGCCTGAGTCCAATCACACCGATATAGTAGTGGGCGATGTTTGGCTTAGGTTAGTTATTTATTGACGTATTGGCTTTTTCTAGCCCAAAATTTGTTAAAAGAGTGGGTGAAGCTCTTGACAAGTTTTTGGATTATTGCTAAGTTAGATTACATGTACAAACTCTTTTCCTAGCCAAAAGCTAGCTTATTAACTCGTTTTATCACTACCTCTCCGGGTGGGGTATATAAAAGGGGCTCTTTTTATGCCAACTAAAACTCAAACAGCTGCTAAGCCGACAAGATCAGCTCAGCGCAAATATTTTACGGAAGTCAATGATACCATGGAACTTCCAGACCTCATTGACATCCAGAAGTCGTCTTTTGATTGGTTCATGAAGAAAGGTTTAACAGAACTTTTCGATGAAGTATCACCAATCACAGATTATCAAGAAACAAGTTTCGAACTTCATTTCACAGATTATTCTTTTGACGAACCAAAGTATTCAGAAAGCAAAGCCAAAGACAAGAATATCACTTTCGAAGCACCACTCAGAGTCAATACCAAACTCATCAACAAAAAAACTGGTGAGATCAAAGAACAAGAAATCTATCTAGGAGATTTTCCGTTGATGACACCACGCGGTACTTTTGTAGTGAACGGAGTTGAGCGTGTTGTGGTTAGTCAGTTGATTCGGTCACCTGGTGCATTTTTTACAGAAGACCAGATAAAAAACAAAACCACTTTTGGCGCCAAAGTTATTCCAAACAGAGGAGCTTGGTTAGAAATTGAAACAGATGCTAATGGTGTTATAGCAGTAAAAATTGATCGTAAACGTAAAGTGCCTATTACCGCACTCTTGCGTGCTTTTGGATATGGTACTAACGAAGAAATTAAAGCTTTATTTAAAGATGTCGATACAAATCCTGATTTGAGTCATATTGATGTCACGATTGCCAAAGACACAGCTCGCAGTGTTGGTGAGGGTTTGAAAGAAGTATATAAAAGAATTCGCCCAGGTGACTTAGCTACAGTTGATAATGCTAAGCAAATGATTGAGGCGATGTTTTTTAACTTTGATCGTTATGATTTAGGGCGAGTTGGTCGTTACAAAATTAATCAACGCTTAGGCCTTAAAACAGACAACAACAAAGAAACGCGAGTAATGCAGAAAGAAGATTTGATCAAAATTATAGCTGAAGTTATCAGACTTAATAATGAAGGCGGCAAAGGAGACGACATTGATCATCTAGGTAACAGACGTGTTCGTGCGGTTGGTGAGCTCTTACAGAACAAATTTAGAATAGGTTTGGCTCGAATGGAGAGAATTATAGTAGACAGAATGAGTACAATGTCATCTGAATCTGTCACTCCTAGTCAGTTGCTCAATGCGCGCCCGGTAGTTTCTTCTATTAGAGAATTTTTTACTTCATCTCAGCTATCTCAGTTTATGGATCAGACGAATCCACTCGCTGAACTAGCTCATAAGAGACGTTTATCAGCCATGGGCCCAGGTGGTCTTTCTAGAGAACGGGCTGGATTTGATGTTCGTGATGTTCATAGTTCTCATTATGGCCGTATCTGTCCGATTGAAACTCCTGAAGGTCCAAATATTGGATTGGTTGGTCATCTAGCTTCTTTTTCTCGTGTGAACGAATATGGATTTATCGAGACTCCTTATAGAAGAGTTCGTAAAGAAGTTTTAGGATCGAATACAGAAGAGTTAGTTGGTAATGTGACTCACAAAGATGTTATTGATCCAAAGAATGAAAAAATAATTGTTCCAGCCAAAACAGAAATCACCGAAAAGATAGCGCAGAAAATTACGGCTGCCGGAGTTGAAAAGGTAAAAGTGAAATCTATTGTTACTAACGAGATTGTTTATTTAGATGCTTTCGAAGAAGAAAAAGCAGTTTCTGCACCGGCGACTGTAAAGATTGATGAAGAAGGACATTTCGTAGACAAGAAAGACGAAATCCGCGTGCAAGGTGAACCACTAAGTGCTCCAACTGGAAAAGTTGAATATGTTGATGTTGGACCAAAACAAATTATTAGTGTGACAACAGCTTTGATTCCATTTGTTGAACATGATGATGCTAATCGAGCTTTGATGGGATCAAATATGCAACGCCAGGCTGTTTCTTGTATAGTAGCTCAGTCACCTGTGGTTGGTACTGGAGTTGAGGGTCGGGTTGCTCGTGACTCTGGCCAAATTGTTCTAGCAGCCAATGCCGGTAAAATCGTGGAAGTTGACGCTGCTCATATTGCAATTCTGACAAGCAAAGGTGATGTTGATGAATATTCGCTGCATAGTTTTGTGCGTTCAAACCAATCTACTTGTATGACCCAGCGACCGGTTGTGTCAGTTGGCGATAAAGTGAAAGCCGGCGATTTACTAGCTGATGGTTCTTCTATTCAGGATGGTGAATTGGCGTTGGGCCAGAATGTTCTAGTTGCGGTCTTATCTTGGCAGGGTGGTAACTTCGAAGATGCTATCCTGATTTCTGAGCGACTTGTTCACCAGGATAGATACAGCTCAATTCATATCGAAGATTTTTCAGTAGATGTTCGGGATACTAAGTTGGGTCCAGAAGTGGTGACTCGTGATATTCCAAATGTCGGTGAAGAAAAACTAAAAGATCTAGATGAAGAAGGCGTTATTAGAGTCGGTGCCAAAGTAAGCACAAGCGATATTCTAGTTGGTAAAATTACTCCTAAAGGTGAAGCCGATTCAA
>CAYSJE010000128.1:0-2730 GCA_964431345.1 uncultured Candidatus Saccharibacteria bacterium | reverse complement strand
GTCTAATTACATTGAACCTAAAATAGTGGAAGTATTGGAAGGAGAAAAAGGTATTTCTGAAACCTCGCAAAAAGACGGACCAATTGTAGAAGCAGGGGTTTTAGTAATGAGCCAACAAATACGAGATATGCAAAAGAGTGGTGAAATGGCTGGTGCGAATGAAGAGGGAGTGAAGCTACCTACGGATGAAGGGTATAAAGAATGGAAAGAGCAATTCGACAAAAAAGCAGCTTCTGGTGAGATCGAACTTATGCCAATGGCTGATAAATTAGCTGAGGCAAGTGACGAGGCCGTTATTGGTGGGGCTGAATATATGAAAGACCCTGAAGCAGACCAGGACAAAGCAGAAGAATGGGAGAGCGCTAATAGAGAGGGGTGGGGTAGCAGTGGAAGAAGGGGCACCGAAAATTGAAAATATGAAGCCTGAAGATGTTTTGGGCTCTTGTTATAAAGCAAGTGAAGGGTTGCGGACTTATCTTGAATTTCAAAATAGTATCAGAGTAGAGAGTCCTGATTTAGATTCTAATGCAAAAGATCTGTTTTATGAAGATGCGATAAGAAATCCTGAGTTCAAGAAAATGTCACCAGAAAAACGAGAGGAATTACTGGATGTTTTTGAGTTCATTGACTCTACCTATGAGAAAGCACCGGAAAATTTTTCTGGCGAGGAGTTACTAGAAAAATATGAGGATATAGATGATACGCTGCAAGAAAATTTACGCGGAAGCAAGGTAGGTGATACGGAGAGAAAAGAAACTGGGTCAGTAATAAATAAATTGGCTAAGCAGAAGGCGGTGGTAGAGCGATTCATAAATCATGAAGGCCGATAAATTCTGGTAGGGTCAATAATTTGCAAAATTGCTTAAACTTGCCCATTTCTGGGTATTTTGCTACAATAAGCTAAAAGATGGGTTTTCCGTTGTAAGTTGTGGATAACTAATTTAAATAATTTACCCGAAAGGGGGTGATAACATGACAAAGCAAGGTTTAATCGACAAACTAGCAGAAGGAGCTGACCTTAGCAAAAAGCAGGCAGAAGAAGCTTTAAGTGCTTTCGTTGGCGCTATCACTAAGGCGTTGCAGGCAGACGACAAAGTCGCTATTACAGGCTTTGGTACTTTCTCAGTATCACAGCGTAAAGCTCGCACAGGTGTTAACCCACAGAATCCTACAGAAAAGATCCAAATTCCAGCTGTCAAAGTTCCTAAATTCAAAGCAGGCAAAACTTTGAAAGACGCTATCAAATAGAAGATTCTCTTTTGATACAAAACCCCCGCAAGAGCGGGGGTTTTTTGTTGGCATAACTATGCTTTTCCTCTATTTTTCTTTAGATAAATTATATCCTAGTCTAATCATAGTATCATTGTCTTTTAGTAATTTCTCGATAGTGATAGCAAGGTTGTTTTTATTTCTGAAGTTCTTAATTTTCAGGCAAGTTTTAGTGTTGATTAACTGAGCAAAGAGAGGATAGTCAGGGACAACGAGAGCTTTGAGATATGGTATAACATCGTTCAAATCTGCTTGTTCAAAATAGTCTTGGTGATATGGGAAAGTAATTATATTGGCTAGATTGATAATATATTTCAGATTATCTGTGTCAGTTGTTTTTACAAAAATTACTTGTTTGGTTAAGTCCAATTTGCGCACAAGTTTTTTTAGGCGATAAACTTCGTCATTTTGGTTATTCCAAGTGGTAATAACCAAGTGAACTTTGCTTTCGGGGAAAAGATCACTAATAATTGGCATCGCTTTGATTACGAGATCAAACTGTTTCTGTTTTTCTGGTCGGCCATAGAGCAAGATTACATGGTCATCAGCCTCAACTTTCAGCTTTTCTCTATACTTCTTAGCGATTTCTTGTTCAATTCTTGGTGGGTTCTGGTTAAAAGAAAGTGAAGTAATCGGTGGTTTCTGGGGTGACCAAGAGCTAGTAAAGAGAATGAGTAAGATGAAGACAGCGGCATTGACGATCAGTATTAGCCAGAAATATTCATTATCTGGGCGCAGAAAATTCAGAAGAATAGTCAGAATAGAAAAAGTAAGCCCGTATTTTATTGGGTGAGATCCAAAATTTTTGGCTCGCCAACCAACAAACAGGCCAAGTAGTAAAGCTACATTTAATATAACAAAAAAGCCTGATAAGTCTTCAGTAAAGAGAGCACGAGTAATGGCTAGGACATCAAAAAAAATGACGAACGACGCCAATGAATAACAGATGTAGTTTTTAGTCGATAAGGTCATAACGTTTAATACTAAGTAATATCGAGGGAAATGTCAATAGGTAAGCGAAAAGCCCCCTTTCGTTATCTACTAAGGGGCTTTTTTTACATTTTCAAGTTTTGAGCTTTGTGTGGAATAATTCGACTGGCGATCCAATAGCTGCCAACAGCAGTAATAATACCAGAGACGACATCAGCTATATAGTGCTGCTTTACTAGCAAGACAGAAATAGCAACTATTAGGGCTATTGCAATCGTTGAGTAGCGTATCTGCGGGCATTTTTTTCTAGTGATTAGAGCTGCCAAGACGGAATACGTAACATGAATTGAGGGAAAGCAATTGTAAGGCAAATCTATGTAGTAAAAGACTTGCGTGATCAGAGTCGGGAAATGACTGAAGGCTGAAAGTTCAGGTCGCATAATCATTTCAACTGGTAAGAGAACAAAGAAGACAAAACATGTCGTTGTTGCCACAAAAAAGCTGCTAAGAGCATCTCTCCATTCCTCATAG
>CAYSJE010000127.1:0-2762 GCA_964431345.1 uncultured Candidatus Saccharibacteria bacterium | reverse complement strand
TACCAGATAAAATAGAAACTTATAATTTTAGGGGCGTCCCGCAACCCGTCCCGCAACCCACGTATTGGGCAGGATCAGCTGCACAAAAAGCTGCCCTAAACTCTTCTCTTTAGCGCAAAACTGCGCTGGCTTTTTGTGTCAGCCTGAATCCTGATGTTGGATTTTCTCAAATCACTCTTCTTTAGTGATTTTCATCTTAAATTCGTTTTCAATTCTAACTGCTTTTCGATATTCTATTTCTTGTCTTTCAGATAAGATATTCTTAATAGTTTCTCTTTGTGGCGCAGGCATATTCAGCCCAAAAATTATAGCTGAAATATCAACAGGTAATGCTTCTTCAACATTTCCTTCCTCATTGATTAATCTCCACTCTTTTTCATATTTCCAATCCTTTGCTTTGGTAAAGAATTTTAGGTCAAAAGCGTCAGGACTCAATGGTGATACTGTTGGATAATCACTGCGGTACTGGACGCGACGTGTTTTTTCATAATCTCCTAAATCGTTTTGAGAGTTTCGTACAAACTCAACACAAAAGCCTTTATGTCCATCAGCGTAATGAGACCACATAAGGATATTGGAACTGTTTTGACTAAGACAAAATACACCAGAATTACTTAACTGTTCATCAGCTTCATGTAATAGGACAGCCCATATTTTTTCGTACTTCTTATCTAACCGACCCTTTGGGTCCAGCATCTTTTGCATTTCTTCTTCCAACTGTTTATCGGTGATACGTTTGAACTTCTGATATCTCGGAAGAAAATTGGCTAAGTCTTGGGTATTGATATTACTATTAAAAGGGATTCTACAGTCGAAAGGGTCGTTCAATGAATCCGGTTTTGCATACCACATTCTCCCATTAATAAGAACGGACAAGGAATTCACATTGTATGCGTAATATTTGAACAGCCGCTTAATTTTGGGATATTTCATTTCTGTTTTCTGTTAAGCCCTTCAAATCCAACGGGCTGACCGGCTGGGGTTGAGCGCCAGCGAAAACCCAGTCTGCGTCCAGCACATGGTTGGGCTATCGCTCTATTTGTAGAATCTGTTTAATTCGCCAATTAGTTGAAATAGCTTTTTCGAATATCTTGAAATTAATTCCAACTTCGTTAAAGACTAACGACATTATCAATATCTGCAAACTTTCAGAAGCTCTTAATATCTCCCTAGAATTCATAACATATTTTTTGTCAGTCTCATCTCTATGTACTATGTAATTACGTGTCGATACGACTTTATTAACAAAATTCACATCATTAATAATTATTTTTTGGCGAAGACTATCATGGATAGAATTAAGGATGAGATTAAACCTCTTTCTCAATGAGTATTCATTTCCATATTTTATTCTAGATTTTAATGCATCTCTGTGATCCGAAGTAACTTTATTTGGTATTGCCTTGATAATCACTTTTTGAATTGGCCAATAGGAACTATCAGGAAGATACTTGTCATCTTTTTTAGAGCGGTGGTAGGATTCAAAAGCTTGAATTAGGGCTAAGAATTGAAAGTCAATGGGAATGCCTTTTTGTATAAGTACTCCAAACAAAAGCTGGCATGTGGTCCTTATTTCACCAAACTTTTTATACCAATCATTCAAATATTGTTCAAACTTCTTTTTAATAGAAGGATAAGGGATTAGAATGTCTGGTGGATACAACTTTTTGGCCACATCGCTTTGAAAATGAGGGATACAAAAATCAACATAATTTCTGAAATATTTATTACCCAACCTTTTATCCCTTCTCCTTTTGGTACAAAGTTTAATTGAGACAGGATTTACAGGTTGCCCAACTAAAAAAGATAAAAATATCCTAAAAATGAAAATTATATCCAAATACCAATCAAGATTCTGTTTTTTATTTGGCCTAAATCTCACATAGTCAGTATGGCTTAAAACTCTTGACTGATTTTCTCCAGTTGAATTAACTGAAGATTCAAATTTGATTGAGGCCTGAATGCTTTTAGCAGAATGGGTGATTAATTTAGGGACCGTATAGGTAATCCCCCATACCCTTTCAGTTCCTTCTTGTTTTGGTAATTGCCTATTAAAAGGGTTTCGCAAAAGCCAAGAAGTCATGTCACTAAATTCAACAATCGCAGATTCGAAAGTATCGACATCTGGCGTGATAAATTCTTTCCCAACGAATAGGCGATTACAGAAGAACTCACTCGTAGTAATACCGGGCATATGCATTCTATTAGATTTCTGATATGCGCCGACAAGAGTGCATGCAATTCCATTTGGTGTCATGCCATGTATAACAACATTTGATAGATAATCAGTGGCAACTGGCGTGAATTCTTTAAATGATCCTTCAAGAGTTAATTCAGGTGCAGCTTCTGGCGTATATCGAAGTGTGCCGTATATTTCTTGATCGGGATTGTCAGAGAGCCACCAGTAGCCACCCAAAGAAAAACTATCAGACAGTTTAGTTTCGGTACCAGTCATTGTGAAGTCTCTTATCGTATGCCCAACGCCGCCGGATGAGCCGCGAGAATCGCAGGCATCCGGGTTGCGGGACGCCCCTAAAATTATAAGATTCTATTCATCCGTAAGTGAATATCCATATTCTGGTGCTATTTGCTCTCCACGCTGAGCGCTCATACTGACCGCTGGCTGTGAGATATTGAGCTTCGGAGCTAAATCCGCCATTGTAAACCCCAACTCCCTAACCGCCCAGTAACAGAAAAGGCTTCTTGCTTTGACTTTTACCGGCTACTTTCCAGGCTGAAATATTTTTCTTCGCTCGATGCCT
>CAYSJE010000126.1:0-2797 GCA_964431345.1 uncultured Candidatus Saccharibacteria bacterium | reverse complement strand
CAAAGCGCTGGTAAACAAAATTCATAGGTGTTCGGCTTCACTAGGGCGGGTAGGGTTTATTAACTTCTGCGAGATTAGCACAAAAAATACCTTTTGTCAACCATAATTTACCCTTAAAATAGCTGCTTTAGCTAGAAAAACGTATTTTATTGCTTTTTTGCTGTACTCAAGCTAAACTAAAAGCTCTCTATAAAAGGACAATCTGCCAAGTAATGCACCGAAAAAACTAACCATTTCCGGCATCACTGCCAATACAAAAGCCAAAGTGATTACCGAAATACTCGCAGGCTCCCAAAAAAGCTTGGGCGGTGTTTTTTGGTTTCTGCCTAAAAAGGAAATCAGAAATACTAAAACAAGATTTGAGTTTTGGAGCGAAAATTCTGCCAAGATTATAGAAGACGCAACTGAAATTATTTCTGTAATCAATAGTCAATCCCCTGGCCTATTTCTAATACCCGAAGAAATTCTAAATAAATATTTGCCTAGCCCAAAAAAATATCGCGAGCATTGTTTAGATCTAAAAACTAATCAAGAAATTAGACCTAATGAAATTGTTGAATATTTAATTCAGAACGGATATGAAATTGCTGATACAGCCAGTGAAACGGGATATTATGCGAGAAAGGGTGGGGTAATAGAATACTGTGGTGTAGGGATAGACCATCATCGGCCTGTCCAAGAAACCGCAGAGGTCAACCGGACAGGGCAATGCCCTGTCCCTACACGCATCATATTTAACGCCAATGTAGTTGAAAAAATAGAGTTATTTGATCCGAAATCGAAAAAGACTCTCAAAAAATTAGATGAAACCATAATTACGCCGATTAAACTACTCCAAGGCAAAGATTCTGTATTACGATTTATCGAAGAAAACCATCGCAATACTATTATAAGAGACGAATCAGAAGGTTTCCAGAAAACAAAAACAGAGCAAATAGTTTTTAATCTTTTCGCTAAAGGCCAGAAAACTTATGATTTCCTGCCCGCCAGTTTGTATTACGGGAATTTGCAACTACTCAAAGCTGATTTTGAGAAACTACAAAACGAAAAGTATAAGTTTAAAATATTTACTAAACAACAAGATCAAATTTCTATAATCCTAGGCAATATGCCAGTAGAATTTGTAAACAAAGAGATCAGAATTCCGATTGGCTATATCGATGCCAGAAATAAGCAAGTAGTGTTGTCTGACAAAGAAATATTTGCGAAGACCGAAGAAATTTCTAAACCTGGGAAAATTGATCATAATTTCATTTCTTCACTCAAATCGGGTGATTATATCGTCCATGTCGATCATGGTATTGGCAAATTCATCGGCATGCGCAAGCATGTGGTAGATGAAGGAGAGCGGGAATATTTTGTCCTCGAATATGCTGAGGGCGACAGATTGTCTGTCCCCGTTGAGTATGCAGACAAATTGGATCGCTATGTCGGGAAATCAAATCCGGCTGTACATAGATTGCATGGTGCTCGCTGGAATCAGGCCAAAAGGAAAATCAAAGCAGCCACCAGAGAAATTGCTGGCGAGCTTTTGAAGATCTATGCTTTGCGGCAGGCAGCCCAAGGCCATCAGTATTTAGGTGATACGCCTGAGCAAATTGAGTTAGAGAGATTATTTCCTTACGAAGACACTCCTGGGCAGCGAAAAGTTACAGCCGAGATTAAGCAAGACATGGAAAGCAATAAGCCAATGGATAGATTATTAGTCGGTGATGTTGGCTATGGTAAAACAGAGATCTCACTAAGGGCTGCCTTCAAAGCTGTGCAGAGCAAAAAGCAAGTCGCCTTCCTCTGCCCTACTACTGTGCTAGCCGAACAGCACGGACAAACTTATGCCAAGCGATTCAAAAATTTCCCGACTAAAGTAGAAGTATTGAGCAGGTTCAAAACACCTGCCCAGCAGCGCAAAATTATTGAAAAGCTAAAAACAGGTGAAGTCGATATAGTAATTGGCACGCACCGCTTGCTTTCTAAAGATATTGGTTTCAAAAATTTGGGGCTAATAATTCTAGACGAAGAACAGCGCTTCGGAGTTGAGCATAAAGAAAAGCTTAAAAAACTGAGAGCCAATGTAGATGTGCTTACTATGACAGCCACTCCGATTCCACGAACATTGCATTTCTCTCTTTCTGGAATCAGAGATATTAGTACAATAGACACGCCGCCTCCAGGCCGACAGCCCATAGACACACATATTGATCCTTACAGCGAAAAAGAAATTGCCAAAGCTATTAGGGCTGAGTTAGCCAGAAAAGGCCAAATTTATTTCTTGCATAATAGAGTGGAGACTATCGAAGCTTTTACCAAGCAAATGCAAGCTTTAGTACCCGAAGCAAAATTCTGTATCGGCCATGGGCAGTTAACAGAGAAACAACTAGAACAAGTCATGGAAGACTTTTTGCATCAGAAATATGATGTGCTAGTTTGCTCTACTATAATAGAGAGCGGTCTAGATATTAAGAACGTCAATACTCTAATAGTAGATGACGCGACAAAATTTGGTTTATCGCAGCTTTATCAATTGAGAGGGAGAATTGGACGCGGTAGTGTCAAAGCTCATGCGCAATTTTTCTACAAAAGTAAAAAGCTAAAGGGCCGAGCAAAAGACAGATTGCAAGCATTGTTAGAAGCAAGAGAATTAGGCGCTGGTTTCAAAATTGCCATGCGAGATATGGAAATTAGAGGCGCTGGTAATTTACTCGGCTCAGAACAGCACGGCAGTATAAATGCGATCGGTTTATCACTCTACTCTCGCCTGCTACACCAAGCGGTAGAAGAAATGAAAACTGGCGAAACT
>CAYSJE010000125.1:0-2805 GCA_964431345.1 uncultured Candidatus Saccharibacteria bacterium | reverse complement strand
GCAGCCACACTGCATTGCTTCCAAAACAGGCAGACCAAACCCCTCATATAAAGATGGGAAAACAAAAGCCTGAGCTTTATTATACAATTTTACCAAATTACTGTTAGAAATATAATCTAAATAGTGAACATGCTGTTCTAATTCTTGTTTCTCAATCTCTCTGAAAACCCCTTCCCATTGCCAGCCCTTTTTACCAACTACTACCAAATCAATATCCAGGCTTTTTCTGACTTCTTTTAGTGCCTGAATAATCCGTTTAACATTTTTGCGTGGCTCGATTGTGCTAGTGAAAATAATAAATTTCTCTGGAACTTTGACCTCAATCTTTGGCTTCTCAATCATTTTGTAGCCAGGCCCGCCGGCAAGATAGACGACGATTGTTTTTTCCTCTACGCCAGGGAAAAGTTTAGCTAAGTCTTGTTTTGTGTTTTGGGAAATAGCTATTATTGACCGAGCTTTGCGCAAGGCCTTTTTCATAAAAAGATTCTCAATTAGAATTGCTTTTTTATTATGCCCTTTCGGGAAAAGCTTACTTACTAAATCATGAACCATGACCACACACTTACGAGAAGTAAGTGCTGGAACAATAAAACTTGTGGGAGCAAAATATAAATCAATTTCTTTTGAAAACCTTACCTGCCAGGCAACGGCCAAGTGCCAAAAAATTCCTGGCCAATTCTTTTTCTGAACTGCAAAATTGTTTGGTAGCTCAAATTTAAATTCTGCTTCGCGATCAGTAAGTAAAATAAACTTATGAGCTGATACTTCGGGGATTTTTACGAGCGCCTCTAATAAATAATAAAGGGTCCAGCCTTTGCCCGCTTTTTTTCCTGAGATTGCCCTAATGTCAATTGCGATTGTCATTTACTTTCTATTATGGCTGTAATTCCATTTAGCATTTTGTCGATAGTAAATTTTGCTACGATGCGCTTGTGAGCCGCTTCACCCATTTGCTCTCGTAAGTTTTTATCGCGCAGAAGTTTTTTAAGTGCGCTAGCCAAACTATTCGCATCATTTGGAGGGATCAGTAAGCCTGTTTTATTGTCTATAATTATTTCCCGAGCTGCGCCTATATTCGTTGTGACGACCGGAACCTTCATAAATCCAGCTTCGGCAAAAACTAAACCAAAAGCTTCCGGCATGATTGCCGGTAAAGCGAAAATATCTATTCTACTTAAAAATTTGGCTATACTTTGTCGATCAAGATTGCCAAGAAACTTAACTTTATCTTCAAGGCTAAGCCGCTTAATATCGGCCTGTAAACCAGGCTTTTCTGGGCCAACACCGACTATTTCTAGCCTTAGATTGAGAAAGTCTGCTTGTAGTTTACTAACAGCCTCTATTAAATAACTAAGCCCTTTTTCTTTATCTAGCCTAGCTATCACACCTATTTCATTTCCCCGCCTCTGAATCTCTGTGTTTTCAAACTCGGCCGGATCAATACCATTATAAACTAATTTTATCTGTTCCCTAGGCACACCGATATCTATCATGCTTTGCTCAACAGTCTTGGAGACGGCAATATTTATTGCTTGCCTAGAATTCTTTATATACCAAGCCTTAAATGGATTAAGTTTAATAAATCTACCTAAAAGCCGGTGCTCAATGAAAATTAGTTTCATCCCCAAGTTTTTGGCAATTGAGCCCAGTAAAAATTTTTCGTTCCAAGAAATTATATATAGCGTATCTATATTATTCTTCTGCTTCTGAATTTCTAGGAATTTTTTGTACTTCTTTTTGATACTCGGCCATTTTAAAAAGAATTTTAGAATTGATTTTTCATTCACAGCCTCTGGTCCAGCCCAGTTAATTCCTTCGGTTGAAAAATTATCTTGCCTTGCCAATTTTAGTGATTCCGGACAAGATCCAGCAAAATAAACTTTGTGCCCCCGATCTCGAAGATGCCTAGCAACTTGCATTGTATGAAGCTCGCCTCCGCCGCCAGGAGTTGATTCAAGTGGATTTTTTAGAATCAAAATATTCATCTACGTCTTTTTTAGAATTGTCTGTAAGTCGCTTTTTCTAACAGCTCCAATTGTATACGCCACTCCGGCATAAATAATTATTGAAACAATAAGTGTGCCTAATAATTCCCACCAAACCATGGTGCTTCCCCAGAAATAAATTCCCAAGTAACAAATTATCCCCATCGCAATGGCGGCAATAATTACCTTACCAAAAATTTTGAGAGAGGGGAGAACCTTAGAAGTTTTCCAGACCATCCAAATACTTAAGCCCGCTATTAATAATTCTGTAGCCACGGTCGCCCAAGCCGCGCCGATATATGTAAACTGAGGAATAAGCAGTAAATTTAATATTATGGCTAACGCTGCTGTGGCTAAATATGCCCAAACCATTTGGCGTTGCTTGTTAAGTGCCACCACGGCATTAGCAAATAGATTGCCAATAAAAATACTGGCTGTAGCAATAACTAAGATTTGTAAAATAGGTGCGGCCTCCGCAAATTCTGGGCCACCAATAAAAACGACAATTGGCTTGGCAAGAATTACCCCGGCAACCACAATTGGTAGGGCAATCAAGGTCATAACATCGAAACCTTTTCTGATAATTTGTTTGAATTTATCCCAGTCTTTAAATGCACTTTGACTCAAGAGAGGCATGATAAGTCCGGCGAACATAGCTGGAAAAGCAATCAAGACTTCCAGAATTTTGTAAGCCTCGCCATATAGCCCAACATCTCGCTCGGGCTTCATGACTGATAAAAAGATTGTATCGACTTTGAAATAAATGACATTCAAAACAACTGATATCGCAATTGGCCAGGTGACTTTGAGGATTTGTTTC
>CAYSJE010000124.1:0-2812 GCA_964431345.1 uncultured Candidatus Saccharibacteria bacterium | reverse complement strand
ACGCTCGGCAACAGTGCTGGCAGTTGCTTTAAGGTGTTCCAACGCAGCAGTGAGATAACCGCCTGTGCCACAAGCTGGGTCAAGCACTTTTTCACCGGCTTTGGGGTCGGTTAGCTCGGCCAACAGTTCGGTAATGGCGCGAGGGGTATAAAACTCGCCGAGTGTACCAGCACTTTGTAGCTCGCCTAAAAAGGTTTCGTAAATTTGACCGAAAATGTGTTTGTCTTTGCTGTTGTTGAAATCAATTTCATTAAGTTTGTTAATCACCTGACGTAGGTGAATGCCTGACTTCATATAGTTGTAGTTATTGGCAAAGACTTCATGTACCAGCAAGGCGCGCCTGCTTGCCGTTGAACCAACTGTGTATGCCGATAAATCAAGATTACCCAGTGTGGGAAAAAGTGTTTGGTCAACGAACTTGAGCAGTTCATCTCCAGTCATGCCTTCATCATCCCCTGCCCATTCGTCCCAATGCCGTGCCTTGGGAATGGGAGAAAGATAATTGTCCTGTATTAGTTCCAGCTCTTTGTCTTTGTCACTGAATATTTTCAAAAACAACATCCAGCCCAGTTGCAGGATACGCAATTCATCACTGCCTGTACCTGTGTCTTGACGCATGATTTTTCTGGCTGATTTTACGATGCCGCTTATGTTCGTCATTGAATTACTTCCTTTTTTTTAAACCACTCCTCTGGAATTTTACAATTATCACTATTTGGGCTTGGCCTTGATTCATGGATTTTTAAGTGGAGTGGCATTGAGACACAATTACCAAATACGAGTGCCTCACCCGGAATAGATTGTTTTATTTTATTAGTAAAATCATCTGAAAAATAAGGCAATATGGCTTGGATATAGTGCATATCTTTCTCATTTTGAATTCTATGAATAATAAAGTTGGCACATTGTGAAAGTACCGTTTCGGATAGCTCCGAAGGTCTTTGAGAGGAAACAAGCAAATAGAAGGAATATTTTCTCCCTTCTCTAGCAATTTTTTCAAAGATATTTTCTTTTAGTAAGTAGTCATAGTGCTTTTTTATATAACGATGTGCTTCGTCTAAAACCAAGTGAACAGGGTTCTTTCTTCGATCATTACCAATCAGTTTTTTTCTTTCATCAAAAAGTAAACGTGAAGTGACGCTGGTCAATGTTTCTAGAATGTCAGGGCTTAATTCACTGGTATCAATGATAACTAACTGGGACTTTTTATCATCATTACCCCAGAGTTCTGCGATGTATTTTTTGACAGAATCAATACCATTTGGTTCTCGCATGAACTCACAGTCAGGGTTATCCAAAAAATAATCCAGTCGTGTAAGCATGGTTGCAGTGTAACCTCGGATTTGTCTATTACCGCGTGCATCTTCCTCCAAAAGTATTAACTCAGTAGCAATCTTCAAAAATCGGTGATCGAAGAATTCACCATTTTTGATTTTAGAGTTAATAACTTCTTGAGCTTGAGAGTTATCTACTTTTTCATAAGTAGTTTCAGTTTCACGTTCTAATGCGTCATTATTTTGTCCAAAACTAAGCGAGCACGCTCCTTGTAATCTTTCAATATCAGAGATAAGGTCAGTAGAGGCATTTCGAAGATTAGGATTGCTAGTGATAATGCTGCTAATGCTTCCAAGAATACTCGCTGCAGTTGTGATTCTTGCGGTATCACTATCGGCTTGTCGTAACGTACAAAAAATCAAATTACATATTCGATATCTGAGGTAGTTAACAAATCTTTTTTGCTCTTCTTCGCTTGAGTTTCCGATCCGGTAAAATCGATAGCTTTCCTGCAAAACCTTATCCCAAAATGGGCGCTGAGTTGCATCTGTCGCTAAAAGAAATGCGCTCCATTCATCTAGAGATAATAAGAAATGTGGTAAATGAAAAGGGCTATAGCCATCTACTTCTTGTTTAATATTTGGCTTGTAATACTTGATTAAAATATTAGAATTTCCACCTCTTGTAAATGCTTGTTTATATTCGCCATTGACATCAAATATTAGTAGTCGTGATCCTATAGCTGAATGATCTTCCTTTTTATGAATTGCTTGAATAATGTGGGCAATGGAATTGGATTTACCACTCCCAGTATTCCCCAAAACTGCCGAATGAATGTTGAAAAAACTATCAATGTTAACATCTATTGGGTAGTTAATGAGATTTTTACTGATGCCCAAAGAAAATGATTGATGAACCCGCTGGTCATCTGTTTGCTCTGATTCATTGGTGTCGGTTCGTAAAATAAGCCTCATATCCTTAAATGTAACAATGCTTACATCACTATATAAACTGGGGTAAACACCTACACCAAGTACAAATTCATCATCTTTATTGATTGTCCCAATCGGTTTAAGCAGGAGCTCTCTGTTACTTTCTATGTCAAAAGATAATTTCTCCTGATGTAGATCTGAGTCAAAAATTGATACAACTTCACATATAATAATTTCTTCGACTGCATTTGTTATTTTAAGGTAGCTTCCAATGTTGCCAAAATAATAAACATTGCCATGTAAATTGACTGAGCTGCCTCTGATCTCTGACGATATTTTTACTTTAAGCTGGCTATAATTTATACTAACTATTTTCCCAATTTTCATACAGCACCATCACTCTTTAGTACTGTATGAAGTGAAGATACAAAAGCATCCAATAAAGTGGTATCTATGTTTTTGTCCAAATTGGGCAGCAATTCTTTGACAATATATTCAAAATAGTGGATTTTCTTATTTTCTTGATCCGTACCGAAGATGCGGTAAATTCTGCTGATTATGATAGCCTAAAATTCCCCCACTTTAAGGGGTTGTGACAGTCTAAA
>CAYSJE010000123.1:1162-2821 GCA_964431345.1 uncultured Candidatus Saccharibacteria bacterium | reverse complement strand
GGAGAAGAAAATGAAGACAAAGAGAGCCAAGATGGTTCAGTCCAAGGTATAGAAACAGATGATCTCAAGGCTCAAGTAGCTGATCAAATTGATGGTGGGCTTATAGGCTTGCTTAAATCTTGGTGGTTCTGGTTATTAGTGGCGATTGCGATTGGTTTCATTGTTTGGACTTCGCGGCGCAAGGAAAAAGACTTGAATTAATTATACTAGGTTTGTGAATAAAAAAGACCTCGCAAGTGTGGGGTCTTTTTTCTGCATAAAAATAACCTGATTATTACTGTTGATAAATGGTGTTTTGTTAAATCTAAAGAAAAAGTGTTATAATACGAATAATAAATAAAATATTAACAAAATTCTTATGTTGAAATGGATTACAAAACATCCACGATCTATCGTGGCAATTTTGCTTACAGCTATGTTTGTGATGTCTTTTTTAAGTGCCGCAGGGACGGTTCCATTTGGCGGTGATCAGCCTGGAGATGCCGGGATTGTTGATGAGATCGCTCATATTCCCGCAGGCTATAGTTATCTTAAGTATGGCGATTATCGTCTGAATCCAGAGCACCCACCTCTTATCAAAGACTTGGCTGCTTTGCCTTTATTGTTTGTAGATGATTTGTATTTTCCATTAGATTCTCCGTCCTGGGACAAAGATCTTAATGGTCAGTGGAACACTGGCTGGCAATTTCTCTATGATGGAGGAAATGATGCCGAGATGATTTTGCTCTACACCAGATTCTTGCCGTTGTTGTTATTGTTTGTTTTGGGAATATATATTTACAAATGGACAAAAGAATTGTTTGGGGTCAAAGCTGGTTTGCTAGCGACACTATTATTTGCTTTCAGTCCAAACTTTTTGGCTCATTCACATTATGTGACGACTGATTTTGGAGTAGCAGTCTTCTTGTTTGTTTCTGTTTATTATTTTGTAAAATTCTTAAAGAAGCCAAGCTGGTGGACGGTGATCGCTGCATCGATTGGATTTGCTCTAGCCTCACTGGCTAAATTCAGTGCGATCTTGTTAATACCATATTTTGCATTATTAATACTAGCAGTCATAATTGCTCGGCGAGAACAGATCAAGGATTTCTTGGGATCAAAATGGATCAAGAATCAAATTGGCAAGAGAGTTTGGATTTATATTTTGGCGGGCTTGATTATTTTGATACTCGGACATGCGATTATTGCTTTGCCGTATTTGCATCACACTCAAAATACGCCTGAATATAACCAACAGCAAATGCTAGAAACTTTTCTGCCCGAAGAGGGTTTTCCAGGAGCTATTCGTAGCAGTTTACTGGTTATCAATGAATGGCCAGGTGGTAAAGCCTTGTCGACTTATTTCTTAGGAGCCGGTATGGTTTTTGCTCGAGTGGGGGGGGGGAACAGTGCATTCTTGATGGGACAGTATAGTGAGATGGGTTGGTGGTATTTCTACATTGTTTCTTTTTTGCTCAAAGTTCCACTCGCGATGTTGATTTTACTATTCAGTGCAATTGGTGCAGGCTTTGTGGCACTGGCCAGAAATTGGTGCAAAGTTAAGCCTGGCTATACGATTAGAAATAGTGCAGGGGGAGAGTATGATAGCATCGGGGCGAAAGCTAAAAGTAAGTTTTTCATTTGGCTAGAGAGAATAATGAAGCTGATTTGGAATCGGTT
>CAYSJE010000123.1:0-1152 GCA_964431345.1 uncultured Candidatus Saccharibacteria bacterium | reverse complement strand
TTAGATATTTTTGTGATGATAACAGTCATGCTCATGTTCTGGGTTGCGGGTATGAATAGTACAGCGAATATTGGTCTAAGGTGGATGCTACCGACCTTTCCTTTTATGTTCGCAATGGTTGCTGGTGCAACACTTTATTGTTTGAGAAACTTACGTCTAAAATCAGCTAAAACAGGTAAGCATGGTTGGCTAAACATTTCTCTCTTCATAACGACTGGTCTAATTGTTTGGTATGTAATTTCTAGCTTGTTTGCCTACCCTTATTATCTGGCTTATTTCAACGAGACGATTGGTGACAAAGACAATGCGTACAAATACACGGTTGATTCTAATTCTGACTGGGGGCAAGATTTGAACCGTCTAAATTATTGGTTAGAAGCAAACAACATCGACCGTGTCTATATTGATTATTTTGGTGGTGGAGTACCTGAGCATTCTATTGGCGAAGACAAAGTTACAATCTGGCATTCGGTAGATACGTTACCTCCTCCGGGATCATATTTTGCACTAAGCTCGACCTTGCATCACATGGGTCAGTTGTATGCCGATAAATTTGGTGAGCCAGCTTATCCAGAAATGATTCAGCGTGAACCTGATTGGCAAATCGGTCATTCGATCTTAGTCTTCAAAATTACCGAAGAAGATTGGGAACAATTCCAAACTCCTGATGAAGCCAGAGAAATTGCCGCCGAATATCTAGGCCAGCCGGTAGATACAATTGTAGATATTGCTTCAGAAGCAGTGCTCGAAGAGCATCCAAATGATTTCGCCGATTTTACTTACAAATTCAAACGACCATGTTATGTGGTTTGGTTCGAGACTTCAGAAGGCAAGACAGCTGTTTATGTAGACAGATTAACTGGCCAAGTGTGGGGAGGCTATGTAGAAAATAACTTAGAATAATGTAAAGTCCGCCCGTCTGGGCGGACTTTGAAGTGAAAATGAAGTATGCAAAAGATTAAAAACTTAACAGAATTCAAGACTGTTTATGATGGGAATTTGTGGCGGATAAAAAGCCGTAAAATAGAATTGTCTGATGGGTCGGTAGAAGAATTTGATTTATGTGAGAGAAAGGATCCCGCTGTTTTCGTTTTGGCGATTACTTCTGATCTTCAGGTATACATAAATTACGAATACAGAAATCGCAAAGAA
>CAYSJE010000122.1:0-2884 GCA_964431345.1 uncultured Candidatus Saccharibacteria bacterium | reverse complement strand
CTTCATTACAAGATACAATATAACTATAGCTTACGTCAAGAGTTTATTTTCCTACAAAACAAAATAGCGTATTTGTCAAATCCATTGAAAGACAAGCACGCTGTTCATCTGAGTGAATACTATTAGAAAAACACAGAAATTAAAACAAATTACTTCACCACCAAATTTACTAATCTCCCCGGTACATAAATTTCTTTTACAATCTTCTTGTCACTAATCCATTTCTGGGTTTTTTCTGATTTTTTAGCAAGATCTAATCCATCAGCTTCAGAAATATCTGCGCTCGCTTCAATTTTATCTCGCACTTTGCCATTAACCTGAATTATCAACTCTATCTTTTCTTCTTTAACTAAATTCTCATCATATTCGGGCCAATCTTGCTTAGTAATACTCTCAGAGTTACCTAGCATTTCCCAAAGCTCTTCGGTAATATGTGGAGCAAATGGCGCTAGCAATTGCAAAAACTTCTGCCAGTAGTTTTTCACTACTCCGGCTGGTAAATCATTTATTTTCATTTTATTACTTTCGTTTACAAAAGTCATCATCGCGGCAATGGCTGTATTGAATCTAAAGCTTTTAATATCTTCATCTACTTTCTTAATAGTCTTATGAAGAATAGTGGCAGCTTCACTCGGGATATCTTCACTAGCTTCCTCGCCTTTTGCTTTATCAGAAATTTCACTAATAGATTTCCAAACTTTTTCTAGAAATCTTTTTAGCCCAATAATACCTTTTGTATCCCAAGGCTTGGCATCTTCAAGTGGCCCCATGAACATTTCGTACAGCCTGAGTGTATCGGCGCCATATTCTTTGATTACACTATCTGGGTTAATTACATTGCCACGCGACTTAGACATCTTCACGCCATCCTCACCCAAAATCATGCCTTGGTTTCTAAGCTTGGTGAAAGGCTCAGCATGATCCACATAATCTAGGTCATACAAAACCTTGTGCCAAAATCTGGAATAGAGCAAATGAAGTACAGCATGTTCGGCTCCACCCATATACAAATCTACCGGGCACCAGTATTGCATACTTTTCTTTGAAAAAGCTTCGTCATTATTATCAGGATCTATGTAGCGCAAATAGTACCAACAAGAACCAGCCCAATTCGGCATGGTATTTGTCTCGCGCTTAGCCTCTCCCCCACACTCGGGACATTTTGTATTTACCCATTCGTCAATTTCAGCTAGCGGTGACTCGCCTGTCCCTGTTGGTTCATAATTCTTCACATCAGGCAATTCGACAGGCAAATCTTTCTCCGACACTGGTACAATCCCACAGCTTTTGCAATGTATAACAGGAATAGGCTCACCCCAATATCTCTGTCGAGAAAAAATCCAATCGCGAAGTTTATAGTTAACTTGTTTTTTAGCACTGACTTTGTCTGCGATTTTTTGTTTGGCTTCATCAAATTCTAAACCATCATATTCAGCTGAATTTACTAGCTGGCCATCGCCAATATAAGCTTCTTCCAAACTATGCTGCTCACCATCAGGAGAAATAACTTCTTTGATCTCCAAATCATATTTCTTAGCAAACTCAAAATCTCGCTCATCATGAGCAGGCACAGCCATGATTGCGCCAGAGCCATAGTTCATCATGACATAATCAGCGACCCAGATTGGCACTTCCTCGCCGTTAGCCGGATTGATAGCATAAGCGCCAGTGAATACACCACTCTTATCTTTCTCTAAAGCCTCGCGTTCTAAGTCTGATTTTTTTTTGGCTTTTTTAGTGTATTCATCAACTGCCTTTTGCTGATCATCTGTAGTGATTTCAGATACAAATGGATGTTCGGGAGCTAGTACCATGAAAGTCGCGCCATACAATGTATCGATTCTGGTCGTGAAAACTTTTAGTTTTTGTTCGTGATTTTTGATTGCGAAATCAATCTCATAGCCTTCGCTTTTGCCAATCCAATTCCGCTGCATTTCTTTGATTTTTTCAGGCCAATCTAGCAAATCGACATCCTTCAATAATCGCTCAGCATATTCTGTGATTCGCAAAATCCATTGCTTCATGTCTTTTTTCTCTACGGCTGTATGACAGCGATCACATTCCCCCTGAACAACTTCTTCATTTGCTAAACCTGTTTTGCAGCTTGGACACCAATTAATTGGCACTGTGTCTTCATAAGCCAAACCTTTCTTGAAAAGCTGCAAAAACATCCACTGTGTCCATTTGTAATAATTAGGGTCAGTTGTGTTTACTTCCCTACTCCAATCAAAACTAATCCCCAATTTATTTATTTGGGATTTGAAATAATCTACATTTTCTTTGACAGCATCCCGAGGGTGTATTTTTTTCTTAATAGCATAATTTTCAGCAGGCAACCCAAATGCATCCCAGCCAAATGGATGCAAGACATTGTAACCCTTGGCCCTGAGATATCGAGAATAGATATCTGAAGCTGTGTAGCCCTCAGCATGACCCACATGCAAACCATCCCCTGACGGATAAGGGAACATATCGAGACAATAGAATTTTTCTTTATCAGAAGAATCCTCGGCTTTATACAAATCGAGTTCTTCCCATTTCTTCTGCCATTTGGGTTCTATTTGTTGGGGGTTATAGTCTGACATAGTTATACTTTAACTAAATCTAAAATAATATCTACTAATTTCGTCATTTTTTTGATACTCACTTTTTCCCGAGTCGTGTGACAATTATCATAGCCAACTCCGATATCTACACAATCGATCCCTTTGACGTTAAATATATTCACATCACTCCCACCTCCAGTAACTTTCATATTAGCCGGGACTTTATGAGTCTTCATTACTTTGGCAATTTCTTTGATAAACTTATCACTTTTTTTATAGCTATAGCCTGGACAACCTAGAAAGCTATTAATCTTTACTGTTGCACCATATCTTTCTGC
>CAYSJE010000121.1:0-2918 GCA_964431345.1 uncultured Candidatus Saccharibacteria bacterium | reverse complement strand
AGTTGTGGACATTGGCTCATAGAAGATATTTTAGCATATTTCACCGATTTTACCAGGTTTACAGTGGGGGAAAAGGGTGATAGGCTGGTGTAATGGAGAGATGGCCGAGTGGCTTAAGGCGCACGCTTGGAAAGCGTGTAAAGGTTTATACCTTTCGCGAGTTCGAATCTCGCTCTCTCCGCCATCCTACTTGAAATCAAAAAGATTAGAATTCCGATATTTCTAGTTGCCGGAGAGTTAGACGAAAACATTCCCCCCAAAGATGTAGAAGAAGTCTATGATAACGCGAATGAACCCAAACAATTCGCAATCATATCCGGAAGTGATCATGATTATAGAAAGGATGATAATAAAGTAAAAATAGTGAATAAAAGAATATTAGAGATGCTAAATTTATGAAACACATAAAATCACAATCAAAAGATTGGCAAGACAAAGAAGGGTATAGTAAAAAAGTATTTCTAAGTGAAGATGATCTAAAACACAAAGGAGCTTTAGTGCAGAGATTGAGAATTAAGTCGGGCGATATTGGAAAAGATCATCATCATAAAAAACAAACCGAAGTTTTCTATTTCGAGAAAGTTAACGGCTGGTTTAAGATAAAGGGAGAGAAAATAGATTTATCTCCAGGGGATGTTTTAGTAGTTGAGCCGGGGGACAGTCATGCGGCTGGAAATGAAAGTGATGAAGATTTCGAATACATGGCGTTCAAAGTTAACTGGGAGGATAATGATTTGTATTGGGATTAGTTTTGGTATTTGAATTTTGGATTTCTACTTGGTGGGTTGGCAGAGTGGTCGAACGCGCTGCTTTCGAAAAGCAGTAGGCCCTCACGGGTCTCGGAGGTTCGAATCCTCCACCCACCGCCATTCGCCTTCGCCCTTCGCTCCGCTCAGGGCTACGGCGCAATTGGCAGCATTTATAAACCAAACCCTCCTTTTAAGTGTACAAGCATGTTCTATGTTTACATATTGAAGGAGATAAAAAATAATCACTTCTATGTTGGGTTTACGGGTAATTTGCAAAGGCGTTTGCAAGAGCATTTCTCTGACGAAAGTATTTCAACACAGAGTAGGGAATGGAGTTTGAGATGTTATTTTGCGTTCTGTGATAGAAAAGTTGCCAGTAATTTTGAAAACTACCTTAAATCTGGCTCTGGAAGGTCATTCGCAAAGCGTCATTTTGAATTTTAAAGCGCCGTAGCCGTCCCGCCAAAGGAGGGATGGCGAAGGCGTTCCTCCACCCACCGCCATTCGTCTTCGTTATGGCGCAATTAATCGTTAAAGCAGATGAAGATTGTTTTCACCGGAGGTGTTTATGCCGGAAAATCAACGATACTCAAACATTTGAGGGATCTTGGTTATGATGTTGTTTCAGAATCTGCGACACAAACAATTAGGGATCTTAAAGATAAATTAGGTGCTGAAGAACAAAAGAAATGGATGATGAATAATCCTGTCGATTTTCAAACGATGAATATGGAGAATCAGGTAGAAAAAGAAAAGGCTCTTGGTGATGGTATGTTTTTTTTAGATAGAGGGTTGATAGATTACATTGCATTCTGCGAATTTAGAGGTGGCAAAATTTCTGACAAAATGAAATCACTTGCAAAAAACCATGACTATTCAAAGATTTTCGTATTTGAAGTTCTAGATAAATTTGATGTTAGGAAAGATAGTGGGAGGTATATGGATGAAGCTACTTCTAGAAAAATGGTTGGAATCACAGAGGAAGCATATAGGCGATTTGGTTATGAAACAGTTCGGGTCCCGGAAATGGGTGAACGAGAAAGGGTTGAGTATATTTTGGATAAAGTTAGTGATAATAAGCGTGATTAATATTGACAAAGTATGTCAAGAGAAAAATTTAGTGAGGAAGAAGCGGCGGCTGTCGCTCAAAAAATCGGCATTAGTTTTGACGAGGTAGATTATTCTTTAACTAGTTTCACGGCTGGGATGAATGTAGAACTAGAACATGGGTTAATCGATCCTGAAACAAATGTAACTGATGATGATCCTGAGACAACTGGTAAAATCGCTTGGGCACATCTCAAAGAATTTGGGGATTATTATGAGAGACTAGAAAAAATGGAAGCTGAGGCCGAAGGGAAAATTTAAGCAAGAACAAAAATATATGGACTATCAAGGTAAATACAAAATTTTCGATGCTTCGAAAATAAAAACATATCCAGTTAGCACGCGAAGTAATAAAGCCAAGCTCGCTGATTTGCAATTGCCAGAGAAAGTTTTGGAAACAAAATATGAAGCTTCTGAAGAAGCTCTGGGAAATATTCAGAAAATCGCAAAGCTAATTGTTGAATATAGAAAAGCAAACAAGCCAGTTGTTTTGTTTTCTGGTGCGCATTTGATAAAAAATGGACTTGGGCCAATTTTGGCTGACTTAGTGAGGCGAGATATGGTCAGTTGATCTGGATGATTGGAAAGATCGGGTCAAGGAGATAGTTATTCAGAGAGTAGTTAGTAAAACCAAGCCTGGTGATATTGTCCTGATGCATGATATTTACAAATCTACTGCAGATGCTGTCCCTGTTATTATTGATCAATTAGAAGCTAAAGGTTATTGTTTCCAGACAGTGAGTGATTTACTTGGTTTGCCAGCAGATCCTGTCACTGATGCCGGCAAAGTTTATTCGGAAGCCAAATAATATGTACTATCCGTACGTGCTAGACTCTAAATCAAGTTAGATGAGAAAGGTGCAATGGTGTAGTCCTCTTCAGAGGACTTGTTTAAAGCTAGCCCCGTGCTTTAGCGCGGTGCGACCCAGCCAGGTAATATAGGATAGATCCTAAATGCGCGGCTATTGACTTTTTTGGTGAAGATGTTAGTCTAATACGTTATTGCAGGAAATGCCTGTGGTACATTGACAATCTGTATATTATCCCCTTCTTTTTGCTAAT
>CAYSJE010000120.1:0-3000 GCA_964431345.1 uncultured Candidatus Saccharibacteria bacterium | reverse complement strand
GTGTGGCTGAATCGCCAATGCGGGTGGAGTGATCTGTGCGGCTATGAAGTATCAAGGAGCCAGCCTGTCGGCAGCATTTCAGGCTATCGAGGAAAAGCTGTGTCGTAATACCCGGCTGGTGCTGGAGGTGGCGGCAAGCAGAGGGATACTGCCTCGGAAAGCCGCCGTTGACCTCGCTGTACAGTGACTGAAGAAATCCTTGAGTTATAGACGCTGGTCGCTGTTTTCGTCAGCTCCCGGTTTCGTATAGCAAAACACAACGATTCGCTAACAGAAGCCATGCAATGGTATGGTGATGAGGAAAACTATCGAGAGAAAAAAACGAAAAGCTTTTATGTACCTTTATGCCAAATAATATCAGGCAGGCTCCGTACTTAAGTACTAGGTATAGTTACTTTATGGGTGGTATTTGCAGTGGAATTTTTTTAAAAATTATAGTACGTTTGTGATTGTAAGATGAATGAATATATAAGGAATAAAATTTTATGGCGGTATGGTAAAGTGAAAAAAAGTACAAAAATTCAAAGTTTTGATGAACACATACTTTCTTTATGTCAGATAAGTGTTGAAGAAAAAGGACAATTTGAAGATTGGATAAGAGCTGGGAAGCGGGAGAAACGGAATAAAGCAAGCATACTAATACATAATATATTACTAAGTCACATTAATAAAGATATTTCTGAAAGAGGCAGAGAACGATTAGCGAACATAAAGAATGCCCTTCCCCATTTTGAAGAAATAATAATAAGTATCAAAGAACTCGAAAAAAAGTATTATCGGGATCACCTTAATCATTCTATACGCGTTGCTTTACTTGCAAATGCAATTTTATCAAAATTGCCTCACATGAATGAAGAAATAATTGAAGATGCTTTAATTGCTGGAATGGTTCATGATTTGGGTTATCCTATAAGTGGCTCAATCAGTAAAAGTTATATGAGAAATATAATTTCTTGTTATTCCTCACAAAATTTTTCTGAAATGATCCAGAGTTGTGATCCCTTAATACTGGTCAAGTTTGGCGAAATTATAAAACCCTCTGAATTGGCTGGATGTTCTTTGATAGACACATTTGAACATGGCCATCACGAAGTGCTAGGTAGTCTTGAATTTTTTGAACTTTTAAATGAAAAGGCAAGAAACCAAGAGAGATATAGGAAAATAGTATCAGCGATCTTGCTCCATGACACTTTCATTGATGTTGAGATTAAATTCTCTGAATCACCACTGGCAGTTGTTCTAATAATTGCAGACGAATTACAAGAATGGGGTAGGCCTGCGGGATCAAGCGAAAATGCGGAACTGCAGGAATTTTCAAAAATCACAATATCTTCTAGACAAATACAAGCCTTTTTAGATTACACAAAAAACCAGAGATTTTCATGCTTAAGACAGTTGGAAAGTAAAACAAATAATTTACAAAGACTAGTACTTGATGATAATTTCCCTGCTTTTGAGATTGGTTATAAAATTCAAAATTTTGCCAGTATAAAAATTAATGATATAGTACGCTGTTTGGGTTATTTATGTAATTTCAGTTCAGTCTCTAAGTTTACGGTGGGATGGTACGAAGAAGTTGAATATGTTACCAAGATATACCCACCACATCTCTTCGAGTTCAAATTTCCTCTTCCCAAGTACAGTAACGATGAAATAACTATTTTTCCTCATTTTGGGCGTTTTTTAATGGACTTTCGTCAGGCTGTCCAACAATTCAAAAACGGGGGGAAAAGAAAGGCAAATTTACTCGATCAGCTTTTACTCTTATTTGTGCCCCTAAGAAGGGAAGCTCTTGTTACCCCTGTTAAATACGATGAGTTCTATATCCGAAAAGATGAGAGTGGCCATATAAAAACCTACTTTTTCAATAGAAATACCAACTCGTGCCACCAAGGAAAACTATTTTCAATGGCAAACTGGAAATTCTTGGTAGCATATTATGATACTAGTTTTTTTCCAGGAGAACATATTGAAATAAGCAAGATTGATCTAGCATTACTAAATACCTATATTTTTCTCCCTTTTGTCTTCTGGTATCTCGAAAAAATTTTAATGCATAATCTTCCGGATGAAGAAAAAGTTTTTACAAACCAAGACACCCGATTTAAATTGTACGTTCGACAATATAAAAATATCACTAACCGTACTAAATTATCATCACGGGAAAGTTCAGTTTTACGCGCCACCTCTCAATTCTTATCTGCTATTGATCCAGGAGGATACTTTATTTTTCTACGAGAACCGCTCCTAAATTATGTAACTCAACATTGGAAAGCTTGTGACTGGGTGAAAAGAAAAGCAGAATACGATGAGAATATAGAAAAAGCGATAAGAAAAATGCGAGAATGCAACGGGCAAACAACACAGTATGGATAGAAGAGTTATCTTAAAAAATGAGTCCCAAAATTATTACGAAGTAAAAAAAGTGAAGGAAACCGCACTAATGCATAATAATTATGCTTTTATCTTGGCGGAGGATCTAGTTATAGATGACATACTTGCGACAAAGGACATTTTTACTCATTCAACTTCAGAAGGTCGCCCTGCGAAAAGTATGTATGTATATCTGGTTAAAAATCAACCCGCTTGGGCTATTTCATTTTCTGGAGAGCCAACTTCTTTAGATGCACTTAAGTCTACAGTTGATGCTATAATTTCCAGTTTTTCTTTACATAAGTAGACCGCACATCAAACTTGACAATATAAATAGAAAGTGAAGTGTAGTATGGCAAAATATTTACACACGGGATGCCCCCGAATTCAGAGGCTGTCTCACATCACAATTCAAAATCCCAACAAAAAGGAGCCAAAATAGGGCTTTATACAGGAAAATAAGCATTCCATTTTGCAAAATATCTAATTATGGGACAAGCTCTTTATTCCGCGGCGGTGTAGGACGTGACTCTATTCCCCCCTCTGCCACAAGCCTTTTTCTTTAAGCTTTTCAATCACCACTCTCTTTCGCACAAACTCCATGGTTCTGAGCTCTTTACGCTTAAT
>CAYSJE010000119.1:0-3053 GCA_964431345.1 uncultured Candidatus Saccharibacteria bacterium | reverse complement strand
TGTTAGCGCTCGATAGAAAATTTGCTGCATTTTATCTCGCCCGATACCACTGACACTGCAACCATTAAAATCCCCACCCATTGCCATCAAGTAAGCCGCGTGATCTACGACAGTCACATTATGATGTACCCCACCATAATCAGCTGTACCACAGTACATATATTCGCTCCCAAATCTATCTGGATAACGCAATCCCAAACTATCATCTACTAGAGCTGGTGGATCTGCCATATTTCTGAACGGGCTAGCCAATCCTGGCACATTGAGAGTCGATCCCATAAGCCAATTATTTGTGCCCGTACTATAATATTCCAGCATCTCACCAAAAACATCGGCATAAGCTTCATGCAAAGCTCCTGATTCATTTTGATAAGTAAGCCCACCGGAAACAGAAAATTCGATTACCGCATGGCCGTATTCATGGCCGGTAATATCAACAGCCATTACTCCCCGGCAAAAATTTATTGAAAATCCATCAAAAAAAGCATTGGGACAACCCGTCACAACATAGTCTATAAAAGTATATCCATCAGTATTTCCAACTGCACTAAAAACTCCGTCTCCGATACCTCCTTGGTTATTTCCACCATTTCTGCCAAATGTCACTGCCAAATAATCATTCATGCTGCCTGTGTAACTGTACAAATTGTCTACATCAAGATTACCGAGAGCAGGGTTAGCTCCTCTCGCCAGCTGGCCTTCAGATCTGCCATAAGTATATCCAAACCAAAGTGTATCCAGCAAACACGCCCCTAAAGAACAATCATAAATCCGTCGATTTATCGCATCACGCTTGCCAGTTAACTGATAGACTAAATCCCCAGAGTACGCATTTATAAAGTAATTTTCGTTCTCGTGCTTAGCTTTATCATATAGCTGAATTCGCCAAACTAAGTAATCAGTGTCATCCGGTTTGTTTTCTAAAAAGCCTTTGTTCAAAATATTTAACTCTGAAATTATAACTTCAGAATTATCAGAACCAAATTGTTCCTGCCAAATTTGCCGAGCTTTTTGAATCGCGTCTTCTTCAGAAATTTGCTGATTAGTATCTAGAGAAATATCCGGCAAAATATCTCCATTGGCGCTATTCACATTGCCATCTTTATCGAGGTGAACAATTACTTCAGCTCCGTAAATAGGAATATTTTGATAAACCTGTTTAGATCTAACATGTTTCATACCTAAATCATCAGTTTGTTCTCTAGTTTGCTTTAGCTCTCCGCCGGGATTTTTTATACCAAAATACCTACCATATTTCTGCCAGAAATTCTTTGCCCCTTTGATCGGCAATGATCCGTTTTCTGCTGACAAAAAACTAATCTTGCCCGTTGAATCACTCGTTTCATACTGCCATGTTGAAATATTTATAAGTTCAAGATTTTCAGCTCTTGCACTCTCAATAAAAAACACCAGCCCAATAATTAAGCTAATGGTAACAGAAAACAGGAGAATTACTCCATACTTTTTGAAGGGTATGTAAATTTTATTTGGCATTTAATGCTCCTATGCCTAATTGTTCAACACAATGTATTATAATTCATATGCAGGAAATGTCCAACCAAAAAGCAGCCTTTTTGATAAAGCTGCTTTATGTTTACAAGTTATTCTGCTTCTATTTTGGCATTCATACTCCTTAGCCACAAACCTGTCAAAATCATGAAAATTCCAAACACCATTGCATACAAACCTAGTACCCAAACAAACACAAATGTCGCATCAATTGGATACAAGACTAACAATGCTCCTAGAAAGATTGTTAGTAGTCCTGAAATTGCGTAAAGCCATTTTACTCCAGCAGAGTGTTCTTTCATGGCGAAGACAGAAATTATATGGCTTACACCAATAATAAATGCCCAAGCAGCCACTAAGTAAACCAGGATCAAGAAACTGATACCAGGATAGAATAGAACTAATAGTCCTATCACAATCCCAACAACTCCTAGAGGAATCATTACTAACCAATTTTCTTTTCTACCTGTAACAAAAGCCATGATGATGACAAAGATACCATCAACGACAGCGAAAGCCGCGAAGAGAAGAATAATTAGTTCCAGAGTTACTCCTGGCCAAGCCATAAGAATAGTTCCGAAAATAAGAGCGACTGCCCCACGCAAGACCACTGCCCAGGGATTCATACTAAATACATCTTTTTTCATTACGTCGGTTTCCATTTTTGTTTCTTGTTAATTTTAAGTTAGTAATATTATACCATAATCTAATATTGGTGCAAAGAAAGATTGTTATCTCTTGACACCCCTGCTTTACTTTGATAAAGTGTAGCTATGGATTGGAATAATAATGACAATAAGCGATTAATTAAAGCAATTTTAGCTCTAGAAACAGAAGGTGAAGCTAAGAGCTTTTTGCGTGATTTAATGACCGAAAAAGAGATCAGTGAATTTGCTAAGCGCTTAAGAGCTGCTGAAATGCTCATCGCCAAAATCCCTTACACAGAAATAGTAAAAGAAACTGGCTTAAGCTCAACCACAGTTGCCCGAGTCGCCAAATGGCTCAAAGGAAAAGAAGGCGGATACAAAAAAATTCTAAGTAAAATACATCATCACAACTCTATCCAATCACGGAAAGGGTTGTCTTGATGTATAAATAAACTCAAACATAAACTCAGCCCCCTCCGTGATTGGAGGGGGCTGAGTTTATGTTTGTCTACCCAAAACAAATGACAAATATTGTTCTTTTTGAAGAAGGAGGAGGAGAATATGAAAAAAATCTCTCTGATTAAGTACTCGCCATTTGAAGATCAATCTCTAACGCCACGATTGGTTCAGTGCTATCGCGATGTATTTGCGGGCAAACCATGGAATGAATGGCTGAGATGTCCGAAATGTGGAAAATCTTGGGGCATTGATGCCAAGGATTTCTTACTCTCAGGTAATTTCAAGCATTGCGGTATATCACTTATTGATTTCCGTACTGAGGATGAAATAATTTTCGAGATACAAAGAGAAATCACCGCTGATGCCTCATGCCGTCTTGCTATAGATCAAAACAAAGTCATCGGATTTTGCTGGGGGTTTCCGATTATGTTAGAAAGT
>CAYSJE010000118.1:0-3089 GCA_964431345.1 uncultured Candidatus Saccharibacteria bacterium | reverse complement strand
CCCCTGTTTCTCTTTTAGCTCTCTCGTCACAGATTTGACAACAGTATTATTGCCATCAGTGGCACCACTGTTAAAAATAATTTCTTGTGGATCGCAATTCAAAAACTTGGCAGCTTGCTCTCTGGCCTTTTCTACTCCCTCATCAGCTTCTTGCCCAAAATTATGTACAGAAGACGCATTGCCAAATTTTTCATCAAAATATGGTAGCATTTCTTCTAGAACTCTTTTGTCCATTTTTGTAGTTGCTGCATTGTCTAAGTATATCTTCGACATAGTTTTGTTTATTTTTTAGAAGTTTGATTTGCTAAATTTTCAATTGCTTTTTTGACAGCATCTTGGCAGCGATCGCAATCTTTTGGATTTTGGCCAATTAGATTGCAATAGTCATCCATACTCAAAAGCACGGCTCTTGGTTTCGAATATCTCAACACAACATATCGGCTCCCCTTTTCCACATCATCTATAATGTCTTTGGTTTTGATCTTGAGTTCGTTTTGATTCGTGTATTTCTCGTTATTTTCGTGTTTATGCATAATATAAAAGTTATACTAGATGTAGTATAACTTTTTGGTAGGATCTGTCAAATAAAGACCATTTTAGGCATGGTTATACACCTCAAAAGCCATTAAAGCCTGAGTTTTTTCATCATTCCTTACTTCATTATTTCTCTATTTTACACTAGCCCCTGCCTCAAAGCCAGCGTTTTCAGCCTCGGCCTTTGTTTGGAAGAAAACTTTGTTCTCGTCTTTGATTCTCTTGGCTGTGCCGCTATCTATGGGATGATACTTAGTACTATTTTTACTGGCTACAAATTGGCCAGTAGCTTGAGGAGTGACTGGTACGGCTGGGGCGACTGTTGTAGTACCAGCTACAGTGGGACAATTGGCAGTAGTAGTCGCTTGGATAGCTGGCAAAGTACTTGTAAATTCGAACAAATCGTTGTAGGCTGTGAGTACAGTACCTGGACTCACAGAAAACTTTCCCGATTCAGTGACTATTACTTCTTCGCCTGATTTTATTGTAGCCTCGCCTTCGATAATGCCGTGAAGATTGTTGTCCTCACCTGGTTGAAGAGTTAATGAAACTTTGTTTGTCTCCTCTCTCCCCTCTTCTTCTGATTTAGTTTCTAAGCTTGCTTGGCTGTTATTAGCTGCCTGCAATGACAGACGACCAGCCCAGAAGCTTAGGGAGCACATTAAAATCGCGCTTACTATTAGCACGATTTTCACTCGAGTTTGTTTTGTTTTCATATATAACCTCTTATTTTGGGAGGTTAGCAAACTAATTACAGCTTAGCATATTTTTTTAGAATGCAAAAGTACGCTTTTATCCTTGGTCATCGTCCCCTACTCTCGCTCGCTGAGCTAGCGTTTTTTTGTAAACAAAGAAAGATCGGTTTTGAGCCAGAAAGATTTGGGAATGGCGTGTTGATTGTAGTATTAAGTAAGAAAATTATTGACCCTCAAGATTTCCTGAATCAGCTTGGTGGCACAATAAAAATAGCTGAAATAAAAAGTGAAGAGCCCGCGACCTTTACTACTTTTAGAAAACATTTGGAGCGCGAACTAACTGCGAATTCTCTTCTCAATAACTTCTTTGCCCAAAGCCAAGGTAAGGTGCAATTTGGGTTTAGCCTTTATCCTCTGCAGAGCAACCTAAGCTCTAGAGATCTACAAATGTTTTTGCGAACTTATGGTGTGGATATAAAAAGAGATTTACGTGAACTTGGAGTTTCCAGTCGACTAGTTTTGGGACAGAAATCAAATCTTTCTTCTGTAATAATCAATAAAAACAAGATTCTAGAAAAGGGGGCTGATGTCCAGATTATTTTTGATGCTCATTATTTAGCAATTGCCAAGACACTAGCGATTCAGGATTTTGAGAACTACAAAAAGCGTGACTATGATAGACCTCAAGCAGACGCTCGCAAAGGTATGATGCCACCCAAATTGGCTCAGCTTATCATAAATCTATCTGGAGTGAAAGAAGGTGATATAATTCTTGATCCATTTTGCGGGCTAGGTACAATTCTCCAAGAAGCTTTGCTAAAAGGTATAAAAGTAATTGGAACAGATATAGATGGCAAAACAATTGGTCTAGCTAAAGAAAACCTTGCTTGGCTGGCTAGTGAATACAGACTAAATCCAGAAAATGTTTTAGATATGATTTGTACTGATGCCGGCTATATAGAGAGGCATCTTAAACAAGATAGTGTGGACGCAATAATTACCGAATCTACCCTCGGCCCAGCTATGAGTCGTGTGCCTAGTGAGCATATTGCTAAGCGAAATCTAAAAAAGGTAGACCAAATTCTTACAAAATCGCTTAAATCATTGAAATTAGTATTGCGTAAAAAAGGAAAAATTGTCATCACCCTACCCTACTATAGATTGCAAAATAAACGCTTATTTCTGCCAATTCTTGACAATATAGAGGACTTTGGCTATACTCAAGTAGAGCTTTTAAGTAGTGAAATACGTGAAAAGCTAGGTTTAGAATTAACTAAAAGAAACACTTTATTATACGAGCGTCCGGGACAGATTGTTGGGCGTGAGGTTGTAGTGTTACGTAAAAAGGAAAAACATGGCACATGTTAAAGCGGGCGGTACAGCCCATAATTTAAAAGATAGTCCAGGTCAGCGTTTAGGCGTGAAGCTTTTTGGTGGAGAGAAAGCCAAACCTGGTAGTATTATTATCCGTCAGCACGGCACAAAATTTCATCCTGGCAAAAATGTTAAGCGAGGTAAAGATGATACTTTGTTTGCAATGGCTGAAGGTGTCGTAGAATTCAAAAAGCTACGCAAGCGAAAGTTTACCGGGAAATTAAAGGAAACTAGAATTGTAAGTGTTGTATAGCTAGTTTTGTAGATACAAAAAAAGAGTTCCGCATAACGGGACTCTTTTTAGTTGCGTAGTTTGTATTATTCACAGGTTTCTTCCCATGGTCTCAAGCATTTTTGTTTTGCTTCACACCAGGTGTAGCCAGCGGAGGGAATGCAGCCGTGCTCATCTTTGTCATCACCAACGATTTGGTTTTCAGTTATGTTTTGTATGTTTTGTGGAGCGGTGTACAGCCAAATCACCAAAAA
>CAYSJE010000117.1:0-3145 GCA_964431345.1 uncultured Candidatus Saccharibacteria bacterium | reverse complement strand
ACAATATACTTTATGAAACTTTTTTAAGTTATCTACATTTTCATTATCACATATATCACAATGATAAATCTTTTCTTTTTTAGACATATTTTGTATGTTATTATTTAACTAACTCCGACCTTTCAAAATAAATTATATAACTTTTGCCTATTTTCTTTGCTATCAATTTGTCATTGTTTATTTGTTTCAAAATCGCTTGTCTGCTCACTCCCAAAATCTTTGCTACTTCTGATACACTTTTAAGATACTTAAAATAGTTTTTCATATGTTTAATTTATGTAACTAGACCCACAGAGCAGTCGCAAATGTAAGTATTCCAATCAAAACTGCAACTAAGATCGCGAAAACCTGTAAAATCCAAATTAGAAATGCTTTTCCCCAAGTTGTATCAAACATTGACTTGAATACCCAGAGAACAACGATCAATCCAATCAATCCTCCAATTAGTGACCACCAAGGTCCGGAAATAAAGGAAAACAACCAGGCCACTAACCAACTAGCAACAGAAGCCGTAATGGCAGCGATAAATGCTCGCCCAAAAGTCCCTTTCTCTACTCTAGCTAATTTGGCACCAATCCAAATAAAGAAAGCACCAATGAAAATAGACAGTAGAAAAACCCCAATAGCAGCAACGAAACCAAGCGCAAGAATGTTTAATGCGATCATAATTTTGTTTTTATGTTAATTGTTTAGGTAAATTTGAGAAAGTCAGCCTAAATTCTCTCCATTAGATATTCTCCGAAACATCTGAATTTGTGTTTTCCTTTGGCATGAAATTACCCTATCAAAAACTGCAAAAGATGGTAAACAACGAAAACTGGCCAGATGATTGCTTCTAGAAAACCCAAAACACCAGCCCAGAAGGTTTCTGCCTGGCCGATGTAGAAAATCGCTGCACCAAGGAAACCCAGGAAGTAGATTGCTCCTCCGGCTCCTGTATCTTTCATATTACATTTCATATATTCTTGTTTCATTAATTATACCCCCTAATTATCGCAAAAAAGCCCCCTTTAGACAAGGAAGCTTTTATATATACAGAAATTCTCTATCTAGAAGATTGTTTGTATGGTCTAGAAGGTCTACTACGACGGCCATAGGCTCGCTGCAATGGCTTTCGTCTAGCATTTCTATTACTAGGGTTTCCGCTATTAGAGCTTCTGCGACTTCTGCTCTGATTTCGGCCACCTCTACTATTATAACCGCCTCGCCCTCGGTCATAAGAATCCCTCTGACCTGGCGGTCCTGGTCTTTCTGGAGGTAACTGTGGCAGCGATAAAACTGGCAATGATTTACGAATCAATCGCTCGATCTTTCTAACATCAGCCTTCTCGGAAGGTGTCACAAAAGAAACAGCTTTACCTGATTTGCCAGCTCGGCCTGTACGGCCAATTCTGTGAACATAATCCTCAGAATTATCTGGTAAATCAAAATTTATAACTATAGAAATATCTTTGACATCAATACCTCTCGCTGCAATATCTGTCGCTACCATGATACGAAATTGACCAGTAGTAAATCCACTTAAAGCAGCTTTACGCTGAGCTTGCGATCTATTACCGTGAATCTCTGTGGCAGAATGTTTCATATTCCGAATATCGCGGGTGATTTTCTTGGCACCATGTTTGGTACGAGAAAATATTAGTATTTTTTCTTTGCTATATTTTTGCAATATTGCATCAAGCAAACGCATTTTATCATTTTTTCTGACGACAAAAACTTCTTGTTCTGTATTTGCCAGAGTTGTACCTTGCGGCGCAATTTCTATTCTCAAGGGCATTTTCATATACTTACTAGCCAGAGAAGAAATTGATTTTGGCATTGTAGCTGAGAAAAGCATTGTCTGTCTGACTTTGACAGTTTGCAAAATTCTATTTATTTGCGGTAGGAATCCCACGTCTAGCATTCTGTCAGCTTCGTCTAGCGTAATAGCTCTGACTTTATCAAGGCTATATACTCCCTGTTTCATCAAGTCATCTAGTCTACCAGGTGTTGCGATAACTATATGAGGATTGTTTCTGAGGGCTCTTACCTGTCTGCCTTGGGAAACTCCACCAATCACAACGGCTGATCGCAAACCAAGCGGTGTGCCAACTGCCATAAAAGCTTCTTCAACTTGCTCAGCAAGTTCGCGAGTTGGAACTAAAATCAGCCCCTGCCCTTTATGAATAGGCATGCGCTGAATCATTGGAATACCAAAAGCCAGGGTTTTACCTGTTCCTGTTTGGGCAATACCAACTACGTCTTTTCCTTCAAGAGCACCAGGAATAACTTGATGCTGAATTGGAGTGGGGATTTCAAATCCCTTTTTTGTTAGGATAGTGAGAAATTTTTCTCTAATCCCTAGATCGCTAAAGCGACCTGTGTTCGTTGAAGATTCATTCGTCTTTAACGAACTTTGATCTTTCTTTGTCATAATTCTGTTAATTAAAAATTGTGTAACCCGATTTTCTTTGGGGTCACACAATATTGTAATATCGCAGAAATGACGCAAAAGATTCGAGCTGTTCGGTATAAACACCAAACCTAATTTAGAACTGCATTATATCAGGTATCTAGGAAGGTGTCAAGGGTTAGTAAAAATCACATTTAAGCTGATAATCAGACCTATCAGTGGTATTCTCAATATTCCCCCATACTCCACCAGGCGCCCAATCGCACTTGCCTAGCGTTGCTTGCCCGCTGTAGTCATCACCTTCACTGAAGCTAAATATAGAAATACCATCTAGATCCTTTTCTTTCCCAGATTTTAGGTCTACCAAATTTTTCATAGTAGCTTCTAAATTTTCTTCCGAAATATCACTACTATTTATAACTATTCGAAAAGTCTTTCGTTGGACATCAGCATAATCAAAACTTTCTTCTTCAATAATTTCATATTTCAACACAGTACCCATTTTCTTCTCATCAGAATTAGATTCATTTTTTGTGTTGCTTTCATACGTTGCATTTTTTTTGCCACTATCACTAATGATCCCGACTGTTGAAAAAAAGGCAATCACCAGGAGAAGAATAAACCATCCTTTCGTATACCATCTTCTCTTTACCTGCCCCTGAATATTTTGTTGTTCACCACTATGTTTTTCTGTTTCTTTCATATTTATGAAATCCAATTTAAGAATAAATGTATTAGCCTATTTACGACTTT
>CAYSJE010000116.1:0-3162 GCA_964431345.1 uncultured Candidatus Saccharibacteria bacterium | reverse complement strand
AAGAAGATATTAATACTGGTCTCAAGGCTGTTCGAAAGAGTTTGCGTGAGAAAAAAATTGGAAAAAGAGAAGCTGATGTGCAGCTCAAGAACAGTTTTGCTATTGGTGAGCTTGGAATTGGGACAAATCCGCAAGCGAAGATCGGTAGAAGTGCCATTGAGGATGAGAAAGTTATTGATACAGTTCACGTGGCTATTGGCAGTAATTATGATAATGACCAGCTAGCACCATTTCATTATGATTGTTTAATGAAGAAACCAAAAATTATGATAGGCTATCCTTCTGGCAAAGAAGAAACTGTTCTTAAGAACGGTAAGTTTTATCTATAGAGCACAAAATTAGAAAAAGCTTTCTGATAGGTTAGAAACAAAAATGAATAAGGCTAGACGAGCTATTATAAAAACTCGCTCTGGCAAGGATGAGGCTGAACTAGTTGTCGATATTAGTAAACACAAAGTAAAACTAGAAAATGGCGATTTCTCAAAACCAGGAATTAGTGGAAATGTTCCATGATCACGTAACAAAGAGACCAGAGTTAATTCTTTTTGACAACAAATTTCATATTTAGAACTTGTAGAAGAACAGGGGAGAGTTGATACTCCCCTGTTCTATTTTTGAAAAAAATAGGCGAGTGCAGCTTCTGGCAGCACTTGTTTTTTGTTAAAAAGGGGAGCGACTCCCCTATCCCTCTTTGTGAGTTATCCACATCTGAATTGCAGATTATGGATTTTGAGTACAGAAATGGGAGTTATTTAAAGAGAATGAGGGTAAAATTTTCTATCAACTAAAATCTATGTTAACATGTTAGTGTGTTAACATGCGAAGTTAAATATAATCAAATGGAGAATACGAATGAAAAATGGCAATCAGCGCAGGTTCGGCGCTTATTCAAAGCTATTTTGAAGCTTAGGACGAACGATGAATGTGAAAAATTCTTTAGAGATTTATGTACAATAAATGAACTCAAGGACGTTGCTCAACGTTGGGAGATAGTTTTAATGCTAAATGACGAGATCCCCTATCGTGAAATTGAGAAAAAAACTGGTGCGAGTACAGCTACGATCACTCGAGTTGCTCATTGGCTCAAACATGGCAATAAAGGTTTCAAGCTGATTCTGAACCGTTTGGGCTATTAGTCCTTTTGTGGTACAATTTAGAGCGAAAATTAAACAAAAAATATGTTGAAAAAAACTACTATTTTGATAGCGGTAGCTCTGTTTGCTTTGGCATCATGGTCACTTTTTGCCTATGCCCAACAAGGTGATTCTTTGACTGAGGAGCTTTTGATAGAATCTGCTGAGGAAATGCCAGCATCAGGGACAACAAATCCTCTAGCTGAGAAATTCGCCACAGCTCAAGTTGTGGAGGAAAGCACTTCTGCTGAAGGAGTTTTGAATCCTGGCGAGGCAGATTATTTCAAGATCACTCTGAATTCTGGTTATCAAGTGAAAGTCACGGGGATGCCAAGTGGCCAAGGAGATTTAAAAATAAGTCTATATGAAATCAATGGCGGAATGCTTTCTACTTCAACTGGCGAAGCAGCGGCTGGTAAAGATGTTCGAGCCTATTTTTATAAAGGAGCCACTTCTGCCTACCCAACAGAGAATCAAGAAATCTTTATTCAGGTACTAGATAATGCCGTTGAAGGTACTGGGGTTTTAGATTATACTGTCGAGTTTGAGAGAGTAGATCGATCTGATGCTTATGCTAATACCGATGCTGGTGGCGATTTTACAACAGCTGTTGATTTACAACTAACGGGAGAAGAAACTGCCTTCTCAAAAAATTTCTTGGGCAAGAATAATTGTGGGGAAGGAATGTATTGCTCAACTGATGCCAAAGATATTTACTTACTTTCAATGACAAATGGAGAATCTATAAGTTTGATTGCGACTCCATCTTCAGAATTATCATTAGACATTAGTATTTATGATGAGGATGAGAATATATTAGAGAGTACTGCAGGGAAGAATACAGGTGCAATTACAGAAATTGAGTATGTCGCGAGCGAGAATCAAACTGTTTTCATCGAGCTAACATCTTCTACTGAACCATTTTTCGGATCTTATTCTATGGATATTATGAGTGAGGCAGGTGCAGTTGTAGCAACGTCACCCACAGCTTCAGCGACTCCCGCAGCATCTGTTTCTGTCAGCGAACCTCCTCCAGAAATTATCGGTGAGAAACCAAGTGAAGGGTTTAATATTTGGGATTATAAACTTTATATCATAATAGGTGGAATCGTTGTTGCCGCTGTGATCATTATTCTAGTTTTCCTCTCGATTCGAAAGAGAAAGAATGGCTCAGGAGGGGCGACAACTTCTGAGATAGAAAAACTCCGGACTCAGATGCGTTCAGGGGAAGGTTTATCAGAAACAAATCTACCTAGAGTAGGAAAATCTCAGACAATGCATGATCATATGCAAAAAACAGCACCGGCCCCTGCCAAGAAATCAGGTCCACCACAAGATTTGCCAAGTAAGCCTGCGGCTCCAGCAGGATCCCCAGCGGCTCAGGTCAAGCAAGCTCCTTTATCAAAAGTATCGCTACCTCCTTCTTCTCATCCTCCGACACCTATTTCTCCAAAGCCGAAAGCCCCTGCTCCTCCGGCTACTCCAGCTCCTGAAGCACAAAAGCCATCTCCAACAAAAGGTGATGTCCCAGTTTCAAAAGCAGGCGAAGCTCCCGGTGCAATCAAAAAAGATGCCCAAAAGGATATAGACGATATTTTCGGAGCTTGAGATTCGTGATTCAAGGTTACACAAAAAATTGTATAGCTAAGGCCCTAGAAAAAACCATGCCTGGTAGGAAGGTTGGTTTTGGGGTGGAGCATCCCAGGGAGAGTGAACACGGGGATTATTCTACAAATGTAGCTATGATTCTAGCAAAGCAATTGAAGAAGCATCCTTTCGCACTTGCCGAAGATCTAGTTTCTCAAATAAAAGAAGCTGACAATAAAGAATATTTCAGAGAGGTTAGGGCAGTGAAGCCTGGGTTTATAAATATCAAGCTCTCCCCTATTTATTTGAACAAAATTTTGGCAGAAGTTTTGGCGAAAAAAGAAGAGTTTGGAAAAAGTAATGAAGGCGAGAATAAAAAAATTGTCTTAGAATACTCTGGTCCGAATACTAACAAGGCTTTGCATATTGGCCATTTCAGAAA
>CAYSJE010000115.1:0-3165 GCA_964431345.1 uncultured Candidatus Saccharibacteria bacterium | reverse complement strand
AAACGAATCGCATCTGATTCCTCTCGATTCAATCCTAGGTAATTTTTATTAAACTGCCTTCTATCTTTCACACTTGTAGTTTTTGAGGAAAAAGTTTTCATATACCTTATATTTGCCATCATTTCACATACAACTCCAAACAACAACCCAGCAGCTAAATTTGCTGGGCCGGAGGATTTTGGGATTTTATAGATCTCAAATTTCCCCTGCCCAATCGGCCGCAACTTCAGACAGTATAATAGATCACGGAGAAGGTTATAAAGTGGAGAAAACCTAACCTTATAATAATCAGGGTTGTTTCTGTTCAAATCTGCCTGAGAAACCTTTTTACTCAGATTATTTTTTATCCAAAGCTGCCTATATTTATTGGTTGACCATGCGGGATCACAAAAAAACTCCCCTACCTTTTTCTTTAATTCAGTTATTTCTTTATTGGTCACAATTTAATTTTCCTGGTAGCCTCGACTCCGGAGTCGAGGCTATTTTTTATTATAGCTTAATACTTAGTCTTCATTCCCTACTTCTTCATTTTCCTTTACTGCAGCTTTTGCCTCGGCTTTCTCTATTTCTTCTTCCACTTCCTTACTTGGCTGTCCACCAAAATACCATTTGAGCGTGTCTTTTGCAACAATGGCCGCCGCCTCAGCCCCTGAACCACCTTTCTCTACCAAAACAGCTATCGCTATTTCTGGATCTTCATAAGGAGCAAAAGCAATAAACCAGGAATGCTCCAAACGATTGTTATCAAATTGAGCTGTACCTGTTTTAGCTGCAACTGCAACTGGCAAATCGCCTAGTGAGCGAGCCGTACCTTTATAATTTGTGACAGCCTCTCTCATCGCCTGCTGTATTATATTCACCGTATCAGAAGACATAAAGTTTTCATTGAGAATTTCCGGCTCCAGATCATCTCGCTCATCTTTTTCTTCATCAATGAATGTCTTTGCTAGACGAGGCTTGTAGAGCGTTCCCCCGTTAGCAATGGCTGCGGTTGAACTAGCCATCTGCAAAGGAGTGGCAAGAAAATCACCTTGCCCAATTGCAAAGTTGTAAGTATCACCCAAATTCCATTTTTCATCTTTCACTTCTCGCTTCCATTCTCGCCCTGGAACCAAACCCTTTGCTTCGCCTGGCAGATCAATCTCGGTAACTTCGCCAAATCCAAAGTGACGCATATATTCACCAATTTTTTCTGGGCCCAGCCCTTTAATATCATTGTGCCCGCCGCCGACAGTATAGAAATAAATATTTGAAGACCAAGCGATAGCAGTATATATATTCACAGGACCAAAACCTTCTCTATTCCAGCCATAGAATTTATAGATAATTTCTGGATCATAGATATTTGGAATCTCGATCACACCTGCATCCATAATCGAACTTTTATCAGTCACAATTCCTTCTTCTAAAGCTGCAACTCCGATAACTGGTTTAATAACAGATCCTGAAGAATAAGTACCGGCTATTGGCCTATTGAACAAAGGTTGGTTTTCATCATTTGCCAGCTTATTATACTCTTCATGTGAAATTCCTTCGGCAAATTTATTGTTAGAAAAGCTTGGATAACTAAGCATCGACAAAACTTCACCATTACGTGGATCAAGAGCTACAAAACTCCCACTAGTTAATCCAGCTGATCTCAAAATATGCTCCATGTTTTCTGCTGCTTTCTGTTGCAGACCTGCATCAATACTAAGCTCTAAATTCTCACCAGGTACTGGCTCACGAACCGCTACCAGGGTTTTTTCCCGGCCTTTAGCATCTACTTCAATTTGTTTACTACCCGGTATGCCACGTAAACGACGATCATATACGCTCTCTATTCCGTCTTTCCCAATTACTTCTAGACCAGAATATGCTTCGTCATTTCTGTATTCCTCAGCGTCTTTTTCGTTTGGCTTACCTGTATATCCCAAAATATGTGAATAATACTCATCAAAATAATTTCGCCGAGAATTACTAATTGCCTGAAAACCAATAATCTCATCCCTCTTCGCTTCTAGAATTAAAGCTAGATCTCTATCGATACTTTCCAAAACTATCTGAGGCTCATATGAACGAGGATCGCTTTCATCAACTATTCTATAAATTTCTTCTTCAGAAATATTTGCTAGCCGTGCTAAAGCCGAAATTGAAACCTGCTGTTCTTCTTCCGTTCGATGCAGTAAATCTGCTGGGGTAAGAACAACTTGAAAACTAGGTATATTCTCCACTAATTGTTCGCCGTGCCTATCTAAAATAACCCCCCGAGCAGAGGTAATAGGAAATTTTCTAACTCGATTTATTTCTGCTGCTTCTCTTAACTCTTCCCCCTGAACGATTTGCAAGCTCGCTGAATAGAATAACAATATTAGAACAACTATCAAAGCCAGTCCCAAAAACCAATAAATCCTCTTGCGCTCTGGGATTTCCTCTAGTCTTGTTTCTTCCTCCGAAGAAACCGCCCCTTCCATCAAGCTTTCTTCCCATTCTAAATTCTGCTGATATCGAGCGCCGACTCTGTGATCAGTTGCTTTTCCTTTATCTCCAGTTTTGATAACAAATGGATCCATAAATTAAAAATGCGAACGTTTCAGGCGAGGATGACGGGAGAAATTTATTAGCAAATTTTCTACCCACGCTATAACTACATAAAAAAGTAAAACTAATCCGACATGATAAAGCAGCTGCCAACCCAGATGAATCAATTCTTCTGGCCAAGGGACATTGGAATAAGCTCCCCACCACCAAGCAGCCAATTGAGCTATCAGTGCTAGGGAAACGGAAAATACAGCAGTTGCAATAATGATCTGAACTAGAACCAATAAAATATTTTCTGCTCCAAAAATTCTCTCATTTAGAATACCTACACACAAAATAGTGATTAGGATAGCAATTAGATATCCTGAAAACGGTTGGGGAGACATGATGCTAATAAATATTCCCGTTCCAAAGGCCCAGCCAAGTCCAGTTTTCAATCCACGCCTGATCGTTATAAGAACCAAAGCAACCAGCAGGATATTCGGGACAATTCCACCTATACTCCAATTATTGGCCCAAGTGACCGGGACAATGGCAATTAGTATTACGGCAATGGGAACAAGAATATTCTTCATCAACGTGCTCCCGTGCTTACAAAGACTATTTCGAGATGATCAAAGTCTACCGCTGGTTCAATCCTAGCCT
>CAYSJE010000114.1:0-3173 GCA_964431345.1 uncultured Candidatus Saccharibacteria bacterium | reverse complement strand
GTAATCGTTTATTGTTGTATTTTTTTTTATTTTTATTTTTATTTAATTGCTGTTTATAAAAATTTTTTAAATAATAAAGCCAAATTATTTTCTATTGGTATGAGCACAAATTTGTGTGTGACCCTGAAAGATACAAGGTTCCTGGCTGTGTACGTTGTGGGAGATGCATAAAAGTTTGCCCAGTCGGTATAAATATCATGGAGAGTATTACCAGAATAAAATCAGGAAAATGAAAAACAACTACGAACCACAACCGGTAAAGATTGTCAGTATCAAAGACGATGCAAAAGATGTAAAAACTTTTGTGTTGAAATTTGTAGACGAATCTCAGCAAAAAAACTTTTTCTTTTTTCCTGGGCAATTTATTATGTTTTCTATACCAGGTTTCGGCGAAGTACCGATTGGGATTAGTTCTTCTTCGCGAAGTACAGAGACTTTTGAAATTGGTGTTCGTAATGTTGGCTCCTTAACGGCCGCACTTCATACCAAAAAGCCCGATGATATTATTGGTATCAGAGGCCCTCTTGGTAAAGGCTATTTCCCAATGAAGAATTTGAAAGACAGGAATCTGTTATTGATTGCGGGCGGTATTGGTATAATTCCACTTAGAGCGGTTATTCTAGATATTTTGAGCGAACCGGATTCTGTCAAAAAAACCCAGCTTTTTTATGGAGCCAAAAATGAGAGTGATCTAATGTACGAGGCAGAGTATGAAAAATGGCGTAAAAAAATAGATGTAAATATCACTGTCGATAAACATAGTAAACCTCCGTGCGATGTTGTTTGTGACGAAGGTTTGATCACACAATTATTTGAAACAAAAAAAATTGTACCAAATCCAATAGTTTTCATTGTTGGGCCACCGGTAATGTGCAAGTTTGTTACCGAAGCTTTGCATAAAGCCAATGTAAAAGACGATGATATTTATATTTCTCTAGAGCGTCATATGCAATGCGGAGTAGGCGAGTGTCACCATTGCGGAATAGGGAGAAAATTAGTCTGCGAAGACGGGCCAGTATTTCCATATGGCAAAATAAAAGATATACCAAACGCAATTTAATTTATGTGTCTAGCAGTACCAGGTAAAGTTGAAAAGGTCAGCCGCGGTAATCACGCGGTCGTTAATTTTAGTGGCGTGAAAAAGAAAGTGAATATTGAATTAGTCTCGGGCGTCAAAAAAAATGATTGGGTGACAGTTCACGCGGGTTTTGCTATTGGGAAATTAAGTGAGAGTGATGCGAAACAAACTCTAAAACTATTTAATGAACAAAATATTACAACAAATAAATAAGTTAGCCGGCCAAATAGAAAAGCCTGTTAGGTTAATGGAAGTTTGTGGCACGCATACAGAAGCAATTGCTAAAGCTGGAATCAGACAGCTAATGCCTGGCAATATTGAGTTAGTTACGGGCCCGGGTTGCCCTGTTTGTGTGACGGCTCAGCGTGATATTGATGCGGCTGTTGAGCTGGTGATAGCAGGAGTGCCAATTTTTTGCTATGGTGATTTGTTGCGCGTGCCAGGTAGCAAAATGACTTTGGATCAAGCTAGGGCAGAAGGGGCACAAATCCAAGAAGTTTATTCTACTGAAGAAGTCCCAGTCGATAATAAATCTGTGTTTTTCGGCATTGGTTTTGAGACTACAGCTCCGATGACCGCTGCGGCTATCAAGCGAGGAGTCAGAGTTTATTCAGCTCATAAATTCTTTCCGCCAGCAATGCTTGCCCTTGCAAGTGATCCTCAGATTCAGATAGACGGATTTATAAATCCCGGGCATGTTTCGGCTGTGATCGGCCTAAAACCATATAAAACTATTCATAAACCACAAGTCATTGCTGGATTCACTCCAGAAGATGTTTTGCTAACCATTGCCATGTTGTTAAAGCAAATTGTTGCAGGGGAGAATAGAATTCAAAATGAATACTTTAGATTAGTTGAACCTAATGGCAATAAACCAGCCCAGAAATTACTTAACGAAGTTTTTGAACCAGCTATTTCTGAATGGCGGGGATTAGGCCAAATCCCAAATTCTGGTATGAAAATCAGATCAAAATTTTCTAAGCTTGATGCCAAAAAGATCTACATAGATATTCTTAACAAAATCCCGAGTCCCAAAGAAATTAAAGGTTGTCAGTGTGCTGAAGTGATTAAAGGCCAAATAAAACCAGTCGAATGTTCGTTATATAAAAAACCATGCAGTCCTGATGAGCCGGTAGGGGCCTGCATGGTTTCTAGAGAAGGTGCTTGTAGAATTGATTATGAAAACAGATAAGATACAATTAGCCCACGGAGGTGGTGGTAGAGAATCTGATGAGCTTATCAAAGCTATTCAGAAAATACTACCTCAGTTTGGTAAGTGGCGCGGGCGTACAGCTGACAGTACTGTCATGCCATTTTCTGGTAAAAATCTAGCTTTTACAACTGATTCATATATAGTCTCGCCCCTAGATTTTGCTGGTGGAGATATTGGCAAACTCGCGATTTGTGGGACTATTAATGATTTGGCTGTGATTGGCGCTGAGCCTCTGGGAATTTCTCTTGGCCTGATTATTGAAGAGGGTTTTGCTTGGGCTGAGCTCAAAAAAATTATTCAATCAATCGCTAAAATCTCTCGACAAACGAAAATCTCAGTAGTAACTGGTGATACCAAAGTAATGGAACGAGGTAAGCTAGATAAACTGGTTATAAATACTAGTGGTGTGGGCAGGCAAGACGAAATCATTCACAATTCTGGCTTAAGAAAAGGAAATGTTATTATTGCCTCAGGTACACTTGGCGATCATGGCGCGGCTTTGCTTAGTAAGCGATTTGATTACGAAAGCTCGATTAAAAGTGATTGTGCGCCAATTTGGGAGCAAATCAGGCCTGTTAGAAGCTACTTAACAGCCGCCAAAGATCCAACTAGGGGTGGCTTGTCAGCAGTGCTATATGAAATGGCCCAAAAAGCTAAAGTCAGAATAAATTTAGACGAATCAGCTATTCCGATCAAAAAACAAATTCAGGCAATTTGTGATATGCTAGGGCTATCTCCGTATCACCTAGCTTCAGAAGGCCGATTTATTTGCGGAGCCAAGAAAAAAGATGCTGCCAGAATTCTCAAATCTTTGCAGAAATATAACAAGCAAGCTAGAATTATAGGTGAAGTCAGTCCTGGCGCAGGCGTCTGGCTCAAAAG
>CAYSJE010000113.1:0-3199 GCA_964431345.1 uncultured Candidatus Saccharibacteria bacterium | reverse complement strand
GTACCAAGCGATTTTTTAGCGTCTGCTACAATTGCCTCTGCTTCTTCCCGAGCCTTTCCTAGCTGTTCCTGTCTGTATTTTTCTGCTTCAGCTTTTGTCTTGTCAATAATCTGATCGGCCTTGTTCTGAGTTTCGGTCATTTTCTGGCGATAGCTTTCATCAGTTTTGGTAAGAAGTTTTTCCACTTCGTCAGCTTTTTTAACACTTTTTTCAATTTTCTCTGATCTCTTGTTGAGCATCTTCAAGATTGGCTTATACGCGAAGAAGTAGAGAATGGCAACAAGTATAGCAAAATTAACTAATTGAGCTATTAGCATTTTCCAGTCTAGTCCAAGAGCGTTTATAAGTTCATTCATTTAGTTTTTGGATTTTTTTAAACTGTTTATAAACCAGCCAAGAGGTGATAAATATAGCTAAGATAATTAGTGAGATAAGGATCCAAGGGGAAGTAGAATATTTTTTATCTAAATAGTTTCCCAGCCAAGCAGCTCCCGCGACTGGCAACACGATGTCAAAGCCAATTGTTAGGAAATGAATGGCTAGCATCCAATTTTGGTGCTTCCTTGGCATATGTGCTGATTTAAAGTTTCCCACAACAAAACTAATGAGTTTGGCGACTCAATAGATTTATCTTTATTCGCTTCCATCCTACACCTTTTGCAAAATACTGTAAATAGATATTCAGGTAAGCCTCCCCCCTTTTTTTTTACTTTCCTTGCTTTTTTTATAATAATTCGGTTAAATATAATGTAAGCATAAACAATCTTCTACAATAGTAGATTTAGTGAGCAATATAATTGTTCGCGAGGGAGTAAATTATAGGGAAATAGAGAAAATATTGTAACTAGTCCTTAACGAAGATTCGTGTTATTATAGGCCTAGTAATCATTAATTATTATAATTACAATGTATTGTACAAAATGTGGTTCAGTCCTTGATGACTCAGCTAATTGTCCAAAATGTGGGCAAATTACTAGCCAGACTGAGCAAGTTCAACCACAGCCACAGCAACCTGTTTATAATGTGCCTAACAGACTAGAGTATTTTTCTCCTGGCCTGTTACTGCTTTTTCATTATTTAACTTTTGGATTATTCACGATGATCTGGCTAGGGCTAATGCATGACAAAATGCCATTTGTTCGGCATGATGATCCTTCAGCTGGTAAAGCGATTGGGTTCATGTTTATTCCGTTTTTCAATCTTTATTGGCTTTTCTTTAATTATATCCGCCTAGAAGTTCGAGTTAATGAGCAGTTATATTGGGCCAAGAATCCAAATTATCTTTCTCATGGATTGACTTTATCCATGTGTATTTTGATGCTGATTCCCTATGTCAATTTCATCGCCTTTCTAGTTTTGATGCCAATTTATGCTTATGAAGTTCAGAGCAAAGCTAATTGGCTAGTTTATGCTCGGGCAGGGAATCAGCCAGTCCAGCCTGTTCAACCAATTCAGCAATAATTAAGTATAGTATAAATATGAAAAAGAATAGCTTTTTAATTATCATTATTATCATTGTCGGTGCGCTAGCAGCTGCTTTGTTTGTTTTGGTTCCGTCCCAAAATCATAAAAAGGAGAGTGAGAAGATAGAAGTAGCAGCCACAATTTTCCCAATTCAGGCTATTGCCCAGGAAATTGGTGGGGAAGAACTTGTTGATGTGAAGTTGCTTCTACCGGCTGGTGCTAGTCCACATATTTATGAACCAACAGCTTCAAAAGTTGCTGAAGTTGAGGGAGTTGACATAATATTTGCAATAGGCCACGGATTAGATGAATGGGTTTATGAAATGTTTGAAAACAATGAAGGCGTAGAAGTTGTGGTAGTAGACAAAGATATTGAACTAAAGAAATTTTCTCAAGACGACGGGAGTGAAGGACTAGAAGATGAACTTCATGAACATAAACACACCGGTGAGTTAAATCCACATTATTGGCTTTCTGTAACTAATGCAAAAAAAATTGCTAAGACTATTTATGACGAGCTTAGCGAAAGCAACACCGAGAATCAAAATATTTATAAAGAAAATCTAGATGTGTTTGATAGGAAAATGGATGAATTAGCTGCTGAGATAGAATCAGAGATGATAAGTTTGCCAAATAAAAACTTAATTACTTTTCACAATTCATGGCCGTATTATGCTGAGGAATTTGGTTTAAAAATCTCTGGTGTCATTGAACTTGTGCCTGGGGTTGCTCCAACTCCAAAATATCTCGTAGAATTAGAAAAAACTATTACTAAAAACAAAATCAAAACAGTTTATGCTGAGCCACAGCTCTCAACTGAATCTATCAAAGGATTTTTGGATGATTTGGATGTAGAAATCAAAACCCTTGATCCTATTGGCGGGGAAGGGGATAATTTGTCTTATGAAGCTTTGTTGAGGAATAATGCTTTGACGATTCAGCGAGGTGGGGAGTGATTTTAAACTTTGTTGCAATTTTTACGCCCCGCATTAAAACCTGCCTGCCGGCAGGCAGGTGCGGGGCTAGTTAATAACAAGTCCTCTGGAGAGGACTCTGGAAGTAGTCCCGCCGAAGGCGGGACTTGTTCGTACGAGCCACGCAATTTATTGCGTGGTTTGAAAGGAAATGCCGGATATTTGAGCTTGTATTTATAGCTTTAAAAAGCTATAATAAGACCATAATTAACAAAATTTCATGAAACAACCACATATTTTATGCGAGGCAGGTGATTTAGCTGAGCGGGCTATTGTCGTCGGTGATCCAGCTAGAACAGAGCGGGTCGCAGCTCAGTTAGAAAATGCTAGCGAAGTTGCCTATAATCGAGAATTTCGTAGTTTCAAAGGTACATATCAGGGCAAAGAAGTTGCCGTAATGTCGACAGGTATTGGCGGTCCATCAGCAGCGATTGCTATGGAAGAAATGATTAAAGTTGAAGTTAAAAGTATTATCAGGGTTGGTTCGTGTGGGAGCAATCAGCCAGAAGTAAAGCTTGGTGAAGTCGTAATTCCTGAAGGAATTGTAAGGGCAGAGGGAACCACGCAAGGTTACGTAGCTATTCCTTATCCGGCAGTTCCTGATCCCGATTTGTTTTTGAATCTTAGGGAATCAGCCAAAAATTCTGGTATAGATTGTCATATAGGAATCACAATGACTGCTGATGCCTTATATTCCAGAGGTTTGATTGAGAAAAAGGAAAAATGGTCTGCCCACGGCATTCTGGCTCAAGAGATGGAAG
>CAYSJE010000112.1:0-3228 GCA_964431345.1 uncultured Candidatus Saccharibacteria bacterium | reverse complement strand
AGTACTGGCTCACAACCAAGAGCTTCCACAAGCGCTACAAAAACAGCGTCATAATGACCCATGTGCGGAAAAGTAACTTTACGTTTTTGTTTTTTATTCATGCTTATCTAAAGTATCAACAAATGCTTCTAGTCGAGTGACTAACCCTGCTTCTGCTGTATGCTCATCTAAAATTAATGGCATAAAAGGAATTTTTGATTCTCTGAATTTTTTCTCGACAAATTCTTTCAGAACAGAATCACAACCACAATTAAAAGTAGAAAGCTGCACTCCGCCATTTATCCCCAGCGTAAATGCTTCATCAATTTGATTAAGCATATCATGAGCAAAATCCCAATGGAAATAGCAGTCTTGGGTATTTTCTTTTTTTACCTTAACCCAATCTATCAAAATTGGAGCTACTCCCAATTTCTTAAGCCCAGAAACCATATTGGCATTCACAAAATCATCATACAAATTATATGGATGGCTAACTAGCAAGACCCGTGGCTTACCACTCGCTAAAGCTACTTCTATTTTTTTCTCTTCTAACTTTTTTTTCTCTTCATAATCTTCCAATGCTTTTTCTGCTGCTGCCTGTGCTTTTATTTTGCTAACCCCCAACTCCATTGCCGCTTCAACAAGAGAATCACTGAGAGGTTTTTTGTTAAGATCTACGAATGGAGAAAGTATTCTAGGAACCTTCGGAAACATTGCCGGAATTATATCTCCTAAAGCAAAGAATTTCGGACAACCTAAACGATCTTTGTGCAAACTTATATAGCGCGGGACTAGTAATACATCTACTCCTTTTTCTATCAGATATTGAATATGCCCGTAAAAAAGTTTAACAGGCAAGCAACTTTCACTTTCTGTAATTTTCACTCCCGATTCTAAAACATCCTTATTCGTCTTCCCAGAAAGAATTACCTCAAAACCGAGTTCACGAAAAAAACCGTCCCAGAGACCGGGATGTTTATAGTAAATAAAACCTTGAGGAATACCAATTCGCATACTATCTATTTATCATCAATTGCCAATTCTTGCAACCCCTTCAATCCCAACTGAGTAAATAATTTACTTTTACCTGAGGCAACTCTGAGCCTTACTCTCTTGCTAAAGGGCCTGAGGGAAACATAAATTTTTTGCCAGAAAATTTTATCCTGAATATTCCATTTTGACAAATCAATTACAACTGGGCGCTTGGTCTTTCGTAAAAAGCGACTCAAATTATTTGGAAAATCTGCAAGCCCTTCTGGTAATCTCAAACCAACCGGGACAAGCCTATCTGACGGGAAGAATCTTCGCCAAGACATTTTTGAGAAAGTCTGGGCTAGTGGACCAAATAATCTCTCTACCGCTTTTGGTGAAGGATAATCAAGTGGTGCTTCTTGAGTAACATGATTAACAGGCTCAATAAGTTCATATTTATCTCCTTCTTGTAAGTACTTACCTTTTTCTGCCCAATACAGAAATCGTATATAAGGCTTCAGCTTGATTCTCAAATATCGAGCAGTAAAATAGCCAAATAAATTTATCCCGGTGTAGTATCCACCATATCCATGCCACAAATATTGCCAAGCCTGTCGCAAGGTATAAAATTCTTTATAACCAGCAAGGATAGATTCCTGTGCCAGTGTCGGTGGCATCTTCCTGGCAAAAACCATAACATGATTGCCATCATATTTTCGCCAGTCACGAGAAATTATTCTGTTCTCCTCTGCCAGCTCTTTGGTCAAATCTGTCCCGGGAATTGGACCAAGAGCCAATATTTGAATAGCCATCAATTTTAGATCTTTGGCAAATTTTGCAGTTGCTATCGCTGTCTCTGGAGTATCATAATCAGACCCAATCATAAACATGCCGAACACTTTTATTTTATAACTATTAAACGTTTTGATCGATTTCTCCATATCTTCCAAAGTTTGACCTTTATTCAAAACTTTGAGAGTTTCAGGATTAATTGATTCTAAACCAACCTGGACTAAATGTACACCAGCATCCTTTAGTAATTGCATGAGTTCCGGATCGTTGGCTGTTTCTACTCGAACCTGAGCAGAAAATTTGCACGGGACTTTGCGAGCAATAATTTCCCGTAAAATTTCTTTGGCTCTTTCTTTGTCAGCCGTAAAATTATCGTCAACAAACCAAATTGATCTTGGCTTGTATTCCCTTACTAATCCTTCAATCTCTGCGATAACATTTTTGACAGAGCGTTTACGCATTTTACGACCAGACATTTTTATTACCGAACAAAATTTACAGCCATAAGGGCAACCACGAGTAGTCAAAACTTCTAGGGGAGCAAACCCCAAGTGAAATCGCCTCCGATAAAATTCCTTGAAACCATGGACCAAAGAATAGTCGGGTGTAATTTCTATGTTTTGACAAAAATCCTGATCGGGATTATGTTTTGGCTTTCCATTATCCCAATAACTCAACCCCCGAACCTCAGCTAAATCGCCATCAGTTTCTATAACTTTCATTAATTCAAGCAAGCTTTCTTCTCCTTCGCCTCTCACAACATAATCACCATATTGCAAAGCTTCTTCCGATTCAAAAGTAGCGTGAGGACCACCCAAAATTACGGGAATACCTTTGTCCCGAACTTTCTGAGCAATCTCATAACCTTCATAACAAGTATTCGAAACTAGAGAAACCCCAACAACATCAGCTTCATAAACTACCCTCCAATCAATCTTGGAGATTTTCTCAATAAAAATCGTGACCTCATAGCCACGCTTTTTTAATAATGTACCTAGAATAGGCAATCCTAATCTAGGCAATTTGAACAAAGAAAAAACATTCCAGCCTGATTCTTTTGGCTCAATTAAAACGATTTTCTTCATTTTTTTTAGCATACATATATCCTATCATGTCTACAAAAATTGAAAAGCTATAACTCATTTTAGAAGATAAATCAAGGCAATAACTAGGGGCTGGTGAATTAGAATAACTAAGGATAAGTGACACCCCTACCAAAAAAAACATGTTTTCATAATTTAGATCAAACTATTGCCTCCAAAATATCCTCAATGGTAATTAGCCCGATCATTTCATCTATTAAAAGAAACCACCAACAGGATTAACACCACCTCTAAAATAAGAAGCATAAGCAAAGAAATTGAGACTGGTTATCTCTCCCGTGGCTTCGAAGCCACGAACTTGTGGGCCTCCCCCTAAGTTTGGCCCAACCAAGACTTCGTCTTTACCATCATTGTCAAAATCGAACATATCTACATTGGCACC
>CAYSJE010000111.1:0-3304 GCA_964431345.1 uncultured Candidatus Saccharibacteria bacterium | reverse complement strand
TTTTCCGCAATGACTTTTGGCATGTCCTTTTCTTGAAACAAGCCCAAAAAAAAGTTTCACTCTTCTTGGCGGTGTCAAAGGCCACCAAGAATAAGTTAATCGAATTCGCAAAGATAGATAATAATAAGATAATAGTTCTGTATAATTTCGTAGATTTGGGAAGATTTAATAGGGAAAATGCTAGAATTAATATTCAGAAAGAAAGAGAGAAACTCGGAGTTGATAAAGGAGAATTTGTTATTGGATTTGTTGGGAGATTAATTCCAAGGAAAGGTTGGAGAGTTTTTATTGAAGCCGCAAACTCCCTTTTGAAGGAAAATAGTAATTTTAAGTTCATTATTGCTGGAGATGGGCCTGATAAAAAAGGAATGCTTAATTTGATAGATAGATATAAATTAGAAAGCAAAATACTCTGTTTGGGAAATGTTTTAAATATGGTTTGGTTTTACTCTTTGCTAGATCTATTTATTATTCCGTCTCATTGGGAGCCAATGGGTTTGACTGAGATTGAGGCACAGGCATTAGGGATACCAGTCATTTCATCAGATGCTCCAGCTCTAAATGAGATAATCGTTGATTACGAAAATGGATTGCTCTTTGAATCAAAGAACTATGAAAGCTTGGTTGAAAAAATCAAGATGATATGTGCTAATGAGAAACTCAAGAAAAGATTAATGGAAAATGCATTAGTATCAGTTAAGAAATACAGTCTAATGAATTATGTTAGTCGCCTAAATGATATTTACGTAAGTTATGAATATAAAAGCTGAGTTAAGCAATAAAATATTACGGGAGAATATTCTTGAGCATCAGAAAGAAGCTCGCTTTTACGATCTTATTCACACTGAGATATTCAATTCTTTTGAGCAGCAAAGAATATCTCGAGGGTTAAGTGAGGCAATTGAGTTGCTCAGTAAAGATCATCCACATTGTTTAGATGTTGGAGCTGGTACTGGGAATATTGCTCTAAAGCTACTAGGTTACGACGCTGCCAGTATTACTGGCGTTGATTTGTCAAAAGAAATGCTGTCAAAATTGAGGGAAAAGCTTGCTCAGTATAAAAGTAAAGCAACTGTAAAACTAATTGCTCGCGATATTGATTCATTTCTAGAAAACAATGATCAAACCTTTGACTTTATTGTGATTAGTTCAGTTCTTCATCATTTACCAGACTATTACGCAACAATAAAAAATCTCCAGCAGGTATTACGTCCCGGTGGAGTAATATTTATTACCCACGAACCATTTCGTTGCACTCGAAAGAAAGGAGGTCTTCAAGAAAAAATGATAAAAAAACTAGATTATGCTTTTTATTTCTTACGATACTTAATGTTTATTTTTGCGGGAAAACTGAAATATCTAAATAGAGATTGCCATTATTCAGATTTCCATACTGGGGAAAAAGCAATAAATATCAAGGAATTCGCAAAAAGCTTTGATGATAATTACAAATTAAGTGTCAATAAATTCGCGGTTGCGAAGTTTGCTCTAAGTGCAAAGATGTTGAACCGAAAGCGGCTTTTCAATAATTTTGAGATAATTGTCAAAAAAAATGCCTAGGGTTTCAATAATCATGTCGGTCTACAACGGTTCTAAAGTGGTAGATCGTGCAATTAAGAGTATTATCAATCAAACTTGGCAAGATTGGGAGTTTATAATAATTGATGATGCCTCTAATGATGCCTCCGTGGCTCGCATCAAGCATTTCCAAAGGCAAGATAAAAGAATCGTCTTTCTTCAAAACGATTGCAATACTGGACTGACAAAATCCCTCAATCTTGGGCTGCAACGCTCCAAAGGTGAACTTATTGCTCGAATCGATGATGATGATTGGTGGCATGAAACAAAATTAGAGAAACAGGTGACTTTTCTTACTAAGAACAGAAACTATGGAATAATTGGAACAAACGTGATAGTCCATCTTAATCGGGATGAAAAACAAGTAAAAAAAATCACCATGCCAGAAACCGATGATGTTATACGGAAAGTCTTATATCGTCGAACGCCATTTGTGCATTCTAGTGTGGTTTTCAGAAAGCAACTTGTAGAAAAATTTGGTGGTTACAATGAAAGATTACGCTATGCTCAGGATTACGATTTATGGAATCGATACTTAGTGGAAACAAGTGGGCACAATCTTCAGGAATTTCTATGCTATCGATCAAGTCATTTAGGAAATGCGCTTTCGTTTAAGCACTGGCGATACCAGCAATATTGTATAATTAAAACTATGCTAAAATATTATCCTGTTTATCATTATGAATTCCCAAAATATTTTCACATACTGGGAAGGATTTTTTCGCTTCTGTCGCCTCCTTATGCAAAATCTATAAAACACTATTTTAAATCCAGGTCACTCACAAAACCTATTTCGTAATTGCTGATAATACTTTTTAATTATGGCAGGGTGATCCTTAGGACTGAGTTTACTTATTGAATACGCCTCAGTGTTAGGTTTTTTCCGATCTCCCACCATGTAACCAGCTTCAAAACGAGATTTATTCCTGATTTTGTAATGAAAGTATTTGCCAATATTTTTCTTTTTATATTTTGCGCTATATTTCTTTCTAGTATAGAAGCCTTCTAAGTAAATGTCTCTGGTTGGTACGATAATTGTATTTGAATGTATTTTGTGTGGCAGATTATTGAAATCTCGTTTCTCATAATCCTCAGTGAAGTGATCTAGATCTTTGAAAAACGTTCGCTCTCCTGCGACAATTTGACTCTCTGGAGTTTTTTCATTCAGTGAGTGGAATACTGGAAACATACTATCTTCATAAAACTGATCACAATCATAATTCATGAACCATCGATCTGGTTTCCATCGTTGAGACAAGCTAATCATTTTACTAAAAGTCAAAGCTTGATTTATTCTATAGGTTGATTTTCTTACTCCTCTCAAAGCTGACAAATAACGGGAAGGGTAGAGGTAATGAAAAGAAGGAAGTTTTGAGTGCCCTTTAACTAATTCCTGAAATGCCTTGGCTTTGTTTTTTATTAGAACTGGAGATATCATGGTCATGTTAGGCCTGGTGGAAACAAAGTCACTAATAATTTCTCTTGTTCCATCGGTTGAGGGAAGCTTGCGGGTTGGATCAAAACAACCATCACACAGCCAGCCCAATACCACTAACTACACCTACACCTGGGGATAGTGATTGGTACTATAGATGACTTGAAAGAGGTGGTCGAGGTCTTCGAGGAGATTAAGACCAGTTCTGACGAAGATAACGAGAACGAATCAGGAGGTGACAACATGCCTGAGAAGATTTACACTCAGGAAGACTTGGATAAAGCAATAGTG
>CAYSJE010000110.1:0-3311 GCA_964431345.1 uncultured Candidatus Saccharibacteria bacterium | reverse complement strand
TTTCTTCTTCGGTATCTGTGAAGGTAATAGAATTGTTTAGGCTTTTACCCATTTTACGACCATCCATACCAAGAACCCTAGGGAAATCTCCAACTTTTGCTTTTGGTTCTTTCAAGGTATTGCCGTAAATACGATTAAATTTCTGTACAATTTCACGTGTTTGCTCAATTACTGGCAATTGATCTTCGCCAACAGGGACAAGATCAGCTTGAAAAGCTGTTATATCAGCCGCCTGGCTCACAGGATATCCTAAGAAGCCAAAAGTAACATCATTTTTGAACAGCTCTTTTTTTTGAGAAATTTCTTCTTTGACAGTAGGATTTCTTTTTAGTCTGGCAATTGTGACTAAGTTTGAATAAAAAATTGTCAGTTCAGCAATCTCTGGAATAAGAGACTGGATAAAAAGAGTAGACTTTTCTGGGTTAATTCCAACAGCCAAATTATCCATAGCAACTTCGTAGACACTTTTTCGCACTTTGGCTGGATTATCAAAATTATCTGTCAAAGCCTGAACATCAGCTATCATCACATAAGTATCATATTCATCTTGCAAGGCTACTCGGTTTTGTAGCGCACCACAAAAATGACCAATATGTAATTGACCCGTAGGTCTATCGCCTGTAAGGATAACTTTTTTGCTCATAGAATTTACACTTGAATAATAACTGGCAAGACCATTGGTCTTCGCTCAGTTTTATTATAGAGAAATTGGCCGATATCGTCACGTAATTGTCCCTTTATGTATGACCAATTAGAAGTAGCTTCTTTGGAATGCTTTTTAGAAACAATTTTCTTCACTCGCTTGCGGGCTTCAGCTAACAATTCTTGGCTTTCGTTTACATAGACAAAGCCTCGTGACAAAATATCCGGACTGTTTACTAATTTCCCATGCTTGTCCATAGTAAGAACTATCACAAACATCCCGTCTTCAGCTAATTGCTGGCGATCACGCAAGACTACATTACTAATATCACCAACCCCGAGTCCATCTACCATGACATAACTAGCGGGGACTTTTTTCTGAGTGAGTTTAGCTGTTTCTTTAGTAAATTCAATAACCTGGCCATTACTCGGCACAAAAATATGGTCATTTGGTATACCAACAGACTTAGCAACTTCCGCATTTTTAGCTAGCTGATAAGTGCTACCTTCTATTGGTATAAAATAATCAGGTTTGAGTAAGCTAATCATGAGCTTGATGTCTTCTTGGCGAGCATGCCCACCAGCGTGAACATCCATCATCTGAGAATGAATGACGGCAGCGCCTTTTCTGACCAAAGTATCTTTTAGATATTGAACAGTTCGTTCATTACCAGGCACAACAGAAGAAGAGAACAAAACAGTATCACCCTTTTTGATATTAATTTGGCGATGTTCGCCGTTAGCCATGCGCATCAAAGCAGCGCGAGATTCACCTTGTGCACCAGTCGCTAGGATTAGGATTTTATCATCAGCCATGCGACGTGCTTGGTCAAGAGGGATAATCGTTCCTGGATTTACTTTTAAGTATTTCAATTTATAGGCTATTTCTACGTTCGTTTTCATACTGCGTCCATCAATAGCCACTCGTCTGCCATGTTTTTCAGCGAGCATTATCAATTGATAAATACGATTTAGATTAGAAGAAAAAGTCGCGGCAACAATTCGCCCAGGAGATTTGTCAAAAACTTGGTTAAGATTGTTTTTGATAGCGCTTTCAGAAATAGCGTGACCTGGTTTCTCGGCATTAGTGCTATCGCTTAGTAATACTCGAACTCCTTCCTGTCCAATCATGGCTATGCGTCCGAGATCAGCGGGCTTATCACCAACAGGCGAGTGATCAAATTTCCAATCACCAGTATGGATAAAATTACCAACAGGCGTTTTTAGCAAAACCCCAAAACTATCTGGAATATTATGATTCACTGCAAAAAATTCTACGTTGAATTTACCGAGTTTTAGTTTACTCTCAGCGTTGATTTCCTCTATCTGTAATTTATCCCTGAATTCTTCTTGGCGGCGATCTATCAGGCCTTTTGTCAGCTTAGCGGTGTAGATAATTGGGCGTCCTAATTTGGGAATCAAGTAAGGGATAGCTCCGATATGGTCTAGATGACCATGAGTAATTATTACGCCTTTAATGTCTTTTTCCCTGCCTTTCAAATATTCTACATTCGGTATGATGTAATCAATTCCTGGCATGTTTTCCTCAGGAAATTGAAAGCCCATGTCGACAATAAGAATATCATCTTCATACTCAAAAACAGTCATGTTGCGGCCAACTTCTTCTACTCCACCTATGGGAATAATTTTCATTTTGCCCGCACCATGTTTTTGAGTTAGGTTCGGTCTACTTATGTGTCTTTTTTTTACGACTCTACGAGGTGTCATTTAAATTTTAAGTTAAGAGCCTATTTAGAGAACAAGCTCACTAGATTGATATTTAGAAATTTTGTTTATTGATTTTCTTTTGGTATGCGCTTTGTTTTGGTATACCAATGTGAGACATTAGAAAAACGTTCATCCGGACTTACCATTACACCAGATTCAATACCTTGGATTTTGTCAGTTACAGCATAGTGATAGCGAGGTGAATAGAGAAACATCGCTACGTTATCGCTAAGAAGTTTTTGTTGGAATGATTTATATTTTTCTGAACGAACATTTTCATCCTTTGTTGTCCGTGCTTCTTCTAATAAAGTGTCAATGTCATCATCTTTCAGATCAGTTAAATTGAGCCCAGGATCTTCACGTTGAGACGAATGCCAGAAAGGGAAGGGATCAGGATCGTGTTCAACTACTTGTCCGAACAAAACTGCGTCATAATTTCTCTCTCTTATTCTAGTCTGAATATCAGCTGGGCTTAGGCTTTCCCAGTTAGCTTCAATGCCAAGTTGCTGCCAGGCAGTCGTTACAAACTCAGCAATTACCTGATGTTCGGGGTAATCAGAAACTAGCAGGGTAAGAGCTAATCTCGAATCGTCCTTTTTGCGAAAACCCTCATCATCAAGATCAGTCCAGCCAGCCTCGTGCAATAAATTGTGGGCATCATCTAGATTATATTCTGCTCGTTTTAAGTCAGGATCATAGCCAATAAAATCTTCTAAAATTGGAGCGGCGATCAAAGTTGAATCTGGCGGTAATATTTCTTGAAAATCTCCCCAGTTGACTGATCGCTGCAAAGCTTCCCTGACTTTCTGAAACTCTAAATCTTCGTTTTTACCGTAGTTTAAGAAAATAGAATTATATCGAGGTAGGCGATAAACATATCGGTTTAATCCTTCAGTAAATTCGACTGCATCCCCAGGTTCTCCGGCATATGACATACCTTC
>CAYSJE010000109.1:0-3373 GCA_964431345.1 uncultured Candidatus Saccharibacteria bacterium | reverse complement strand
GTCCTTTTGGCACAGCTGATACCGCCATTGCCCCTGCCGTTGTAAACATTTCCTCCAAAGAATGCCCAGATAGCCAACCTACTAATAAAACTATGCCAACAACTACACCAGCCATTACTCCTAACCAACGAGTAAATTTCATCAACTTTGATTGAAGAGGTGTGAGAGCTTTTTTTGTTTCCTTAAGAGACGCGGCGATTTTACCAAACTCAGAATGCTCCCCTGTTTTGGTAATCACGGCCCGGGCAGTTCCGGTCAAAACCAAAGTCCCACTGAAAACCATATTTTCCTGATCCCCTATCGGAATTCTGGCAGACAAAGTTTTATTATAATTTTTGTCTTGTGCAGCAGCCTCGCCTGTAAGAGAAGCTTCGTTCAATGTTAACTCACGCGCAGACAAAAGTCGCCCATCAGCCGGCACTCTATCCCCCGCTGCCAATTGTATGATGTCCCCTGGAACTAACTCAGTAGAATCAATTTGTTTCAATTGTCCATCGCGCAAAACATTTGCATTCCAAGCCACAATTCTTTTGAGTGAATTGAGAGCCCGAGCAGCTTTTTGCTCCTGCCAAAAACCCAAACCAACATCTATTATAGAAGCAGCGAGAATCACCCACATATCTAAATAGGATTGAAGCCAGAGAGAAATAAAAGCCGCCGCTAGCATGACATAGATTAGCGGTGAATTTATTTGCCGAAGTAAAATCAGAATTTTAGAGGGCGGCTTTGGTTCGGGAATTTCATTTCTCCCAAACTTTGCCTGCCTCGCTTCAGCTTCGAATTTTGACAACCCGTGTTGAGCCTTGACTCCTAATTTCGCCAAAGCTTCCCGAGAAGAAAGATTATGCATGACCCTATTATACAGTTAATTCAAAATTGAAGCGAGGACTCACAAAAGTAAATTTTTTCTCTGGCAAAAAATATTTTACCATGATACTATCAAAGTAATGTCAAAACCATCCCGTAAAAAACGTAGAGAGAAAAAACTGGGGAAGAAACTGCCCCAGTTTTTTGAGACACCAGATATTCCGGCAGCTGATACTTCCCTACCCACTGAAAAACCCGCTCAGATTAGCACAAAGAAGAATGTAGCTCTTAAAAAAGCTGCGAATACCCCAATTGACGTAATTGCAATATTTCAAAAACATGATGTTTCGTTTACATTATTGCTCGGCGCCCTAGTTATAGCGAGCTTTGCGGCCATTCTCTACTTTGACTCACAAACAGCCTTCCTAACCGAATTAGGTAGCTGGCTAGCAAATACAGGAAACATACAAATATAGTTACATACACTACATACAAAGCCTATTTACATGCCACCGGCCTTTAGGCCGGTGTTTTAGTTATAAACCCAACACTATCCACCAAATCATGGCTCCAGAGTTTACATCAAGTATGTAATGATCAAATAGCATTGTAATCAATCCCACACCTATAACTGCACAAACTACAGCCGTGAAGAAAATATCAGATCTTTTAGCGAGAAATGTTCCACGTGGAACATTTACCCCGAATCCCCTCAGTGGTTTGGGGATTTTTGATTTTGCACTTGCCAGCAAACTCACCAATCTCAAAATCACAATCCCGAAAAACGCTCCCAAGCCAATCAGTCCTACTGAAAACCAGAGCCATAAATATCCGTTGTGAATTGGCTGCAAAGCCCAATCTGGGTATCCGGGACACATCTTTTGGGCTAGTATTGGAACAAAGCTGCCTATGCCATAACCAACAATTGGGCTGTAGGCAATAAGGTCTAACGCTTTTGTGTTAAGAAACTGCCTATATGACACAGCAAAGTCCCCGTCCGTATCTGCAATCACACTACGATCCTGAATCAGTGGCATCAGCGCTAATAGGGAAACAACTGCAATGATCACAAATACAATTATGCCGGCACAGAATCCCCTGCATTTGAAATTGTTCCACGTGGAACAATTCTTAGTCTTACACCAATTGAATTTCTTCGGTAGATAGACAATCAGAAATATTCCCAAACCTACTGCAGCTGCAAACCAGGCGGATCTTGAGAAGGTAAGGAGCAGAGCCAGAAATTGCAGCCCAGCCAGGAAGCCTATGGTTAAGCGCAAATATGGCTCTTGTATTTTGGCAAACAAGTAGAATCCTAAGAACAAAGAAACTATTAGGAAATATGCTAAGACATTCGGATGAGGGAAAGTCCCATATGATCGCAGCAATGCCTCTCCGCCAAAAGCCACTTCAGCAACATTGTCTATACTAGTAGATAACTGCGACTCGCCAAACAAACTCAGCCCGAGCGATTTCTGCGAAATGAATTGTGAGATGGCAATGATTGCTTGAATCCCTCCGGCGCCAAACACCAGCAAGGATACTCCTAAACGGCGTTTGTGAGTGATTATGTTTAATAGTGCATACAGAAAAATCAGCCCAAATCCCACATATCTTGCCGCATTATATAAACCAAGACTTGGATATGGCGAAAGTATAGCCGCTGCAACTGCTACAACAATGAAAGCAAAAAAGCAGAAGATAATTGGACGAGCAAATTTGCTCAGTGAATTACGAAACTTACCTAATCGCAATAACCAAAGCAAAAGCACCAGAATCACCAATATATCAGTGGCATATAGAAAAACTGATGTCCATTCGTTAAAAATCTCGCTAGAATAAGGGACTAAGGTCGTAACAAATGTTCTAGTCCCAAAAGGTAAACAAAAAACAAGTAGCCCAAAGAAAAACAAATCTGGGGTTGCCCTGAAAAACTTAGTGAATTTTGCCCAAAATTGTTCCACGTGGAACATTGAGTTTGAACTATGATTAAGATGATTTCTATGATGACTATGATAGCGATGCTTCATAACAAACATACTAATCACATTAATCCTTTGAATCACAGTTCAGCAGTATTATAGCATAGGGAAAAGGGGAGTGTTAATTACATATCATATGTAAGTTGAATGAGTGTGGAGAGGTGATATACTAGAGATGCACAGAAATCATGCGCCTGTAGCTCAATTGGATAGAGCACTCCCGTCCTAAGGGAGGGGTTGTAGGTTCGACTCCTACCAGGCGTACCATTACAAAAAAGTTCATCTGTCCGGTTCCAACCATGGCTTTGCTCCCAACCTTCAATAGCAGCTCATAAGTAGCTGTTTTTTTGCGCTAGGCCAGATTTTCGCAATTCCTCTTCATACATATTTGCACCACTATTACATCATACTATATACCAGATAACAAACCCGCTTGACATTTCATGTGAGAACCGTCACAATGCCACGCTATTCTGTTACTTTTATATAGATAATATAGCTTGTTTTAGCGCTACTTGGCTCTTCTTGAGGAAAAAGGCTTGACATTATTCTATATACCTGCTATAATGCCAAAACAAGATTGA
>CAYSJE010000108.1:0-3417 GCA_964431345.1 uncultured Candidatus Saccharibacteria bacterium | reverse complement strand
ATGATAAAAGCAGCGGATGTAAAAAAATTGAGGGATCAGACTGGTGCACCAATGATGAAAGCCAAGAAAGCCTTAAGTGAAGCTAATGGCGATTTTGATAAGGCTGTCGATGTTTTGCGCAAAATGGGTGCTGAGATTGCCGTTGAAAAAGCTGGGCGCGATGCTAGTGAAGGAGCGATTTTCTCTTACATCCATAGTAATGGTAAAATAGGAGCACTCGTAGAGCTTAATTGCGAAACAGATTTTGTGGCTCGCAACGAAGATTTCCAAGCATTAGGCAATGATCTAGCAATGCAAGTTGCGGCTATGAGTCCATTAGTAATTTCTCCTGACGATGTTAAGAAGGCCGACTTAGATAAGGAAAAAGAAGTTTATCTAGATCAGTTGAAGAAAGAAAAGAAACCTGACGATATCAAGGAAAAAATTATCGAAGGCAAGCTAAGGAAATTTGCCGAAGAAAAAAGTTTGCTGAAACAGAAATATATCAAAGATGATAGCAAAACTGTCGAGGATTTACTTACAGATACCATTGGAAAGATTAAAGAAAATATTCAGATTAGGAGATTTGAGAGATTCGAGATCGGGAAATCCGGTAAATAAAGATTAAGATTTAATAAAATGACTAGGCCAAAATTCAAACGCATTTTACTAAAACTTTCTGGGACCGTATTCGGAGAAGAGGATGGCAAAGGAATCGATCCTGCTGCTGTTGCAAAAGTCGCAGAAATTATCAAGCAAACAAAAGATTCTGGAGCTGAGATTGCTATCGTTAATGGTGGTGGAAATCTTTTTCGCTATCGCCAGGTGGCAGAGACGAATATGCGCAGAATGTATGCTGATTCGATTGGGACGATTGGTACGGTGATGAACGCGTTGGCTCTGCAGGATATGCTAGAACAGCTGAGCGTTCCGACAATAGTTTATTCAGCTGTTGGTGTAGATAATATTGTGAAGCCTTTTGTTATCAAGAGTGCCAAAGAAGATCTGAAAGAGGGTAAAGTAGTCTTGATTTGTGGGGGTACTGGTCATCCATTTTTTACGACAGATACAGCCGCTGTTTTACGCGGATTAGAAATAGAAGCTGATGTGGTTTTCAAAGCGACTGATGTTGACGGAATTTATGAAGAAGATCCACACGGAAATCCTGATGCTAAAATGTATTCAGAAATAACTTTTGCAAAAGCAATTGAGAGGAAACTAAAAATTATGGATATCACTGCTTTCTCTTTAGCTCGCGAAAACGAATTGCCAATTGTCGTGTTTAATTTTGATAAGAAAGATTCTTTATCAGATTTACTCGCGGGGGAAGAAATTGGTACTTACGTGCATTTATAATTATGCCAAAGTACGCTAGTGTACAACTTCATTTTTGGGAGCAAGATTATATTTTTCCGATTGGCGAGATAGAATTAGCTGTGGGAGACAAAGTTATTGTCAGGCTAGAGGGGCATCTAGAAGTTGGAGTGCTGCGTGAGTTACTTAGTGAAGATACCAAAGTAGAGCTTTCAGATGATTCGAGTGCAGTTATGAGAAAAGTCACTGACGAAGATGAAGAGAAGTTAGCTAGCTATGAAGAAAAACAAGTAGAAGCTTTGAATGATTGCCGAAAACTTGTACGCAAACATGATTTGCAAATGAAATTAGTTGGAGCGCATTTTTCTTTTGATGGTTCAAAAATAATTTTCACTTTCACAGCAGAAGCCAGGGTTGATTTCAGGGGATTGGTTCGGGATCTCACAAAGATGTTCCAGAAATCAATTCGTCTGCAGCAGATTGGATCTAGGGACGAAGCCAAGATGAAAGGCGGAATGGGAATTTGTGGTCAAGAAGTTTGTTGTACTCGTTTCTTAGATAAATTTACCAGTATTACAACAGATCTAGCCCGAGTGCAGCAGATGAGCCATCGTGGCAGTGAGAGAATTTCTGGAATTTGTGGGCGATTAATGTGTTGTTTGAACTATGAAGCGGATCAGTATCGAACTTGGCTAGAGAATATGCCACCTCTAGGTAAATTGGTGAAAACTAAACAAGGCAAAGGGCAAGTGATTGATCGAAATCTTCCTAAACAAACTGTCAGAGTTAGATTAGATGATAAGGAAAAAACTCAAATTGAAGTTCCTCTTAAAGAGATAAAATAATTATGCAATATTCTTTAATCCCAGAAATAATTGTTATCGCTGCGATAGTCGCAGTGGTGATTATAGTTTTGCGCCGTCTACCAGATACGAAGAAAATTTCTGATAAGCACAAAGAAAACAGTACACCTCAAGTAATGAGATCAACAGAGCCGCAAGAAAAAAAACGAGGAGTAGTGTTTAAGCTAAGTAGTGTGAGGTTTCCTAAGTGGAAGCGAGATGGAGAGAATAAAGGATCTTTCTTTGATCAGATAAAAAACATACGAAAAGAGATGGCGAGCAAGCGGGCGACTAAACGAGGGAAGCAAATTGCGCAAGGTAAAGATGAAAAAGCTCAAGTCGCCAAAGCAAAGTTAGAGGTTGCCAAGAAAGTCGCTCCTGATCCAGAGCCAAAAGTGATGGTTAGGCCTCAAGTTTCTGATGAAGAAAAAAACAAAATCAGAGATCTGAGTTGGGAAGCGCGAAAGGCCATGAAAAAGAATGATTATAAAGCAGCTGAGGAGCTTTATCAGCAAGTGATTGATATGCATGGTGAAGATATTGATGCTTATAAAGGTTTAGGAGGGATTTACATGCAGTCAAAGCGTAATGAAAAAGCAGCTGAGGTATATCAGAAAGTAGTTAGGTTTAATGCTAGAGATGAAAAAGCTTATCTGCATTTAGGCGAAGCCTATTTACATAATAAAAAATTTGATGATTCAGTTGAGGCATTAGAGAAAGTTATCACCCTAAATCCGCAATCGTCAGAGGCTTTTGTTTTGCTAGGTCAGGCGCACGATGGTTTAAATTTAACCAAAGAGTCGCTTAAAGATTTTGAGCAAGCAGTTCATCACAATCCAGAGAATCCTGAGTATCTAATTATGCTGGCTGAAGCGTCAGAGAAGAGGGGTCTCAAAGTCGAGGCCAAAATGAATTTGCGAAAAGTTTTGGATTTAGATAAAGATAATAGTCAAGCGCAGCGAATGCTAGAAAAGTTGGGTTAGCCATCTTAGCTCAGTTGGTACCTGCCTGCCGGCAGGCAGGGAGTAACTGTTTTGTAAAAACAATCTAGCCATCTTAGCTCAGTTGGTAGAGCAACTGATTTGTAATCAGTAGGTCGTCGGTTCGAATCCGACAGATGGCTCCATAAAAACTTATCATGGGTGGATACCCCTGCTTCGCTCCTTCGGAGCTTCGCAGGGCAAGCTCCGTGAGTAAATTGGCCTGATGGTGAAGGTGGAGTTTGCAGAGGTTCGAACTTGTTTGTGCAAGTACGTTCTCTCTAAGTAACAATTGAAATTAG
>CAYSJE010000107.1:0-3443 GCA_964431345.1 uncultured Candidatus Saccharibacteria bacterium | reverse complement strand
CACCAGAAACAACATTTGAAGATGATAATTCTATTCATCAGGTTCATTATGAGCCGATTGGTGTAGCGGCAGTTATCATTCCTTGGAATTTTCCTTTTAGCAATTTTATTTGGGGAGTTGGTCAAAATCTTGTGGTTGGTAATACTGTTGTGATGAAACATTCCGAAGAAGTGCCTCTGACAGGAAAATTGATGGAGAATGTGATTAGTGATATTGCATTACCAGATGGTGTATTCTCAGAAATTTATGGTAGTGGTGAAGTTGGGGATATTCTAATGCAGCAGGATATTAATTTACTCAGTTTTACGGGTAGTACAAAGGTAGGGCAGGGACTTTACAAAAAAGTGGCTGATAAATTTATCAAAGTTTGTTTGGAACTTGGTGGATCGTCTCCCGGAATAATCTTTGCCGATGCGGATTTAGATAAAGCGTTAGAGGTTGTTTATGCAATGCGGTTTAGTAATTCTGGACAGGTATGTGATTCTCTTAAGCGACTTATTGTTCATGAAAGTGTTTTTGATGAAACTGTTGCTAAGCTAGCAGAAACTATAAAACCAAAGAAAATAGGTGATCCTGAAGATGAATCTATTGATATTGGTCCATTAGTCGCGAAGCGACAATTGGAATTACTGGAGTCTCAAATGAAAGATGCGATTGAGAAAAAAGCGAAAGTTGTGATTGGTGGGGGGGAGCCCTAAAAGCTTAGAGGGAGCGTATTATGAACCAACATTACTTACCAATGTAAAAAAAGATATGCGAGTTTGGCAGGAAGAAGTTTTTGGTCCCGTGTTACCAATAATTTCTTTCAAAGATGAAGCCGAGGCGATTGAATTAGCTAATGATACTCAGTATGGACTTAGTGCATATATTTTCACAGAGGATAAGAATAAGGCAAGTAATGTAGCATCAAAAATAGAAGCAGGAACAATCAATATTAATGATGCAAATTGTGTCATGCCGTGTAATCCTTTTGGTGGATACAAGCTTTCTGGAATTGGTCGCGAGCATGGTAAATACGGATTTCATGAGTTGAGTCAGATAAAAGTGGTGGCACGAGAGAAGTGAGAACTAATGAAGTCATAACACACAAGGCCTCTTCAGAGGTCTTCATCAGCTAGCCACGCCCTTCAGGGCGTGGTGCTTTTTTTACATTTTTGCCAATCTGAGCTAATGGCTGTTTATTCACTACCACTATACCAGACAGCCGGTGTTTTATTTGTTGCACTTTGAACTAGAATTCAAGACCTAAACATTGACATTTAGGCTGTTTTCGTATATGATAAAAAAGCTTAAGATTACCGGATAATCACCCTGCTTTGCAGGGAGGAAAGTCCGGGCACTGACCTCAATTAAGAGGAAAAGTAGTACTGGATAACGTCCAGCAGATATAATGTATTGTAAAAGTTCATATGACTTTTGAAATACAGAAATCTCGGGAAAGTGCAACAGAGACTATATTTCCCGCCTTCGCCCTTTGGGCTATGGCGCGGTAAAGGTGAAAAGTGAGGGCCTAAGAATCCTCTTTGCGCCTGGTGACAGAGCGCAGTTGCAAACCCTACTTAGTGTAATGTGGGTGGACCCTGCTTCGGTAGGATCCCACAGCATGAGCTTGCTAGTAATAGCAAGCCAAGATAGATGATTATCCTCTCATTTTATGGGAGACAGAACTCGGCTTATAGGTAGTCTTGGGCATTAGAAATTATTTAGAACTCAGTCGCCTACGCGACTTGGGTTTGGTTAAAATAAAGATGAAAAAATCTGAATTAGCCTTTGCAGTTCTTCAAGTTCCTGTTGATTATATCGCGGTGATCATCGCGGCGTTTTTGGCTTTCTATCTACGTCTAAATACTAGTTGGGCCGGAAGTGATCCAGTTCTTTTTTCTTTTCAAGAATATATTTTTGTTGCCTTGATCGTTGGTTTGGCTTGGCTATTATTTTTCAGAATTGCTGGCATGTACAATATGCGTCGTTCTCAGCGATTAGTTGTGGAATTGTATCGGACTTTTTTGGGAGTCTCGGCCGGTACTATGGGCGTTATTATATTTTTGTTTTTAATGCGTGAGTTGTTTTTCTCCTCGCGTTTTATTATTCTAGCGACCTGGATAATGGCGATAATTCTCGTAACTGTAGGCCGATTCATTCTCCGCAAAATACAAATTGGTTTGTATAGAAAAGGCATTGGAGTGAATCGTATCGTTGTTATCGGTAAAAATAGAACTAGTGGAATAATTGTAGATGATTTGGGTAGTTCTTCTAAAAAGGGATATGAGATAATCAAGGTACTAAATTCTCCAATGGATTGTGATAGTACGACTAAGGCTCTTGAAGAATTGAAGCTGATTCACAAAAAAAACAAGATAGATCAGATTATTCAAACTGACCCTCTAACTCCTCGCGACAATGTAGTGAAGTTAATAGATTTTGCTGATGATGAAAAAATTATTTTCAAATATGCACCGGACTTGTTTCAAACAGCTGCAACGAATATTGATGTTTGGCCAGTTGCGGGTATCCCACTCGTTGAGCTAAAACAAACTCCGTTAGAGGGATGGGGTAGAGTCAGTAAGCGGGTTGTTGACGTGATTTTTTCAGCAATTGCGGTTGTAATTTTGTCACCGGTGATGTTAATAATAGCAATTGCAGTTAAAATTGATTCAAGGGGTCCTGTTTTTTTCTCTTATGACAGAATTGGTCGCAATGGAAAGCCATTCAAGTATTTCAAATTTCGTTCAATGCAGGATAAAGCTCACGTGCTCAGATACGATCCTAAGTTTCAAAAAGAACATCAAAATTTACGAGAAGGCACTCCGATGATTAAATTTAGGGACGATCCTCGGATTACAAGAGTTGGCAGATTTATTCGAAAATATAGTTTGGATGAATGGCCTGAATTTATCAATGTATTTATTGGTAGAATGAGTTTGGTTGGGCCACGTCCTCATGAGCCAGAAGAAGTCGCTAAATACAAGAAACATCACAAACAAGTTTTGATTTTGAAAGCTGGAATTACAGGAATGCCACAGATTAGTGGTCGGTCAGATTTAGATTTTGAAGAAGAAGTTAGGTTAGACACTTACTATATAGAAAATTGGTCTCTGAAATTAGATTTGTATATTCTGTTCAGAACACCCTTTGTTTTACTAAAAAAACGTAGCGCATTATAAATATGAAAATAGCCCTAGTCCACGAACATTTAGCGCAAGATGGTGGTGCAGAAAATGTACTGCGGATTTTTCATGAGATGTATCCTGAAGCCCCAATTTTTACTTTGGTTTATAATAAAGAACAAGCTAATCCAGCTTTCAAAGACGCTGATGTGCGCACTTCTTTTATTCAGAAATTTCCATTTGGCGTTAGATTGTATCAAGCGGCGTTACCGTTCATGGCAACTGCTGTAGAAAAATTTGATTTATCAGAATTTGATGTAGTATTATCCTCAGCTT
>CAYSJE010000106.1:2525-3534 GCA_964431345.1 uncultured Candidatus Saccharibacteria bacterium | reverse complement strand
AGCTTCTGATCCACAAAAATTAGTTTCAGATACAAATGCTGATCTAACTAGTGTTTCTGTCGCCGCTAGTGAAAATTTACGAATCAATGCTGAAGAAGCAGCCCTTACTCAACTTATCCAACCAAACGAACTAACTGAATCAGCTTACTCTTCTAACCCAGAAGTAACCGCTACTGCCTTTCAGAATAATAATGTAGAGAATCTATTCTACGAATATGTAGTCCAGCCTGGCGACACTCTTTCTAGTATTGCCAGAGCCTCTGGAATTAGAGAAGATGCCCTAGCCATGGAACGTGGTTGGGACGATCTAGTCAAACCTGGTGATATTCTAAAAATCCCTACAACCAATGACCCTTTTCACAGAGTTGAAGAAGGCCATACTATCGACGAAATTGCTCAGCGCTACGCTGTAGCATCTAAAGATATTATCGATGCTAATGACTTATCAGCGGATGGCACAGTTACTCCAGGCGAATTCTTGACTATCCCTGGTGGTTTGATTGAAGATCGCCCTGCTCCTCCACCTCCTGTCCAAGTCACTCCTTCTCGAACTAGAAGAGTCGCCACAGCTTCTCGAAACACAGCTTCATCAAGTACTTCAAGACGATCAACTTCATCTAGTAGTGCATCTACCAGTACCGGTCAAAGCTATGCTGGTGGCACTGGCTGGTGTGTAGGCTACGCCCGCACCAGACGCCCAGATATCGCTGTTCGTGGAAATGCCGGAACCTGGCTCGGATCAGCCAGTGCTCAAGGATATTCAACTGGCGGTGCCCCACAAGCAGGTGCAGTAGAAGTTAGCAACAAAAGTGCCTGGGGACACGTAGCAGTCGTTGATGAGGTCTATGCAGATGGTTCCTACAAAGTAACAGAACAGAATTACAAGGGATATGGAATTGTCAGCTCGCGCGTGGTACCGGCAGGAGATGGTACAGTTCAAGGTTTCATTTATTAACAAACCAAAGCTTTAGATATAGCCCCGCTAATCGCGGGGTTTTTTGTTACAAAT
>CAYSJE010000106.1:0-2515 GCA_964431345.1 uncultured Candidatus Saccharibacteria bacterium | reverse complement strand
AATCCCCTGTGTAGGGACAGCACATGGTGCTGTCCCATTATCCGGGACAAAACCATGTTTTGTCCCTACACCTCTTTTCTCCCCATATAATCAACATATTTGTCCACAACATATAAACAGTTTTCTGTGCTATACTACAAGGCAGTGATTATATTACTGTAAAAATAGTGCGAAAGCTAAACGTAGATTCTTACCTAAGGGAAAAAGGATTGGCTAAGACCAAGTCGCCTTGGGGTACAAAGAAAAACGAAACAGGTCTAAGTCACCTAAGACTTCTAATAAATTTGTCTAGACGCAGAAAGAAGTCTTAAGCTTTCTCTCTATATTGTAATGCCTCGGCCACATGGTCGAGTTTTATGTTGTCTACATTTTCTAAATCCGCAATCGTTCTGGATACTTTGAGAATTCTGAAATATCCTCTAGCTGATAAATGCATCTGGACAATCGCTTTTTGCAAGAGCACTGTAGTATACTTATCTATCTGACAGAATTCTTTGATTTCTTTGGAGCCCATCTCGGCATTAGTTGTGATCTCTAAGTCTTTGTATCTCTTCACTTGAATATCTCGTGCTCGCTGTACTCGATCTCGAATCTGATCTGATGACTCTCGTTTTATTTTCTTGAACTCTGTAAGCTCTCTAACTTTCACTCGAGGCACATCGATTTGCAAATCAATTCTATCTAGCAATGGCCCTGACAATCTCTTCTGATAATTGGCTACTTGCAGAGGAGTGCAAATGCATTCTCGCTCCTCATCTCCCGCAAAACCACAGGGACATGGATTCATAGAAGCTACCAAAATAAACTGAGCCGGAAAAGTAAGTGTGCCTTGCGCTCTTGAAATCGTAATCAGATTATCTTCAAGCGGCTGGCGCAAAGCTTCTAAAACAGGCCGGGGGAATTCAGGAAACTCATCTAAAAACAAAACTCCCCGATGAGCTAAACTCACTTCACCAGGACGCGGCCATGTTCCCCCACCAACCAGAGCTGCTCCAGAAGCTGTATGATGAGGCGAGCGAAATGGCCTAATATTTACGAGTGGCTGGTCATTCTCTACAATTCCAGCAATACTATGAATTTTTGTTACTTCAAGAGATTCTTGCAGTGTCATACTTGGCAAAATTGACGGGAGTGTCCGCGCTAGCATAGTCTTACCAGAACCTGGTGACCCTGAAAATAGAATATTGTGTCCTCCTGCCGCGGCAATTTGCAGGGCTCGCTTGGCCTGTGACTGCCCGTGGACTTCAGCCATGTCGCTAGGATAGTTTTGTTTTTGCTTAATAGCTGGTACATATTTCTGCGCTACTAGTTTCTTTTCACCATTCAAGTGACTAACCACTTCTCGCAGACTCTCAACACCATACACTGTAACTCCCCGAGCTAGAGCTGCCTCAGCCGCATTGGCTTTAGGGACAAATATTTCTTTGAACTTTTTGTGTTTGGCCATGATAGAAACAGGTAAAACTCCATGAGTAGACCTAAGCTTCCCGTCTAGAGAAACCTCACCTACAAACAAACTTTTCTCTAGCTTCTCAAGTTTGACCTCGCCGTACATGGCTAGTAAACCTAGGGCAATAGCTACATCAAACCCAGGCCCAGCTTTGCGTAAATCAGCTGGAGCTAAATTCACCGTGACTTTTTTGTTTGGACTCTTGCCAATTGTGTTTTTGAAAGCTGAAGACACTCTGTCCTTGGCTTCGGAGACTGCCGTGTCGGGCAGCCCAACAATAATGAACTTTGGACGACTCCGCCAGTCGATGTCGACTTCTACTTCGATTGGTTGCGCGTCCAGGCCGACAATCGCGGCCGAGATCAGTTTACTTGGCATAATAAAAAACCCTTTCTTACGGAGGGTTAATTGTTAGAACTATGATTAAATTGATTAATGTGATTAGTATGATTGCCGATGAATCATAACAATCATCTTAATCCCTTAACCTGCTAGCCGGTAGGCAGGTCATAGTTCAATCTTCTGTGGGGAAATCTATATGGTCTTTATAAAGCTTTTTCGCCAATCGAAACTGCTTCATAGTGAAACTTTCATGAATCACAAAGCTCAGGACAAATACAGCTGCTGCTATAATTAGCTGATATCCAAGGAAAGACCAATCTCCAAAAATCACGCGAGGAATGAAAGCAACCATGCCAGCCAAAATAAATGAATTAATCACGACAACTAACATATGCAAACTTGAGCCAGTCAATTTGAAGTCAAAAGAATATGTGAGCCTGGGATAATCATCCCCAGGTCTGTAAAAGAAGTATTGCGAAATATTCTTGTCGCGATCAACAAAATACATTTTGATTTTACCCAGAGCCCGCAAATATTCGACAATAGTAATCGTCCTGTGCACCAACCTGATAAAAACAATTATCCCTAGAACGAAAACTGCTAAACCAGCAATTATGGCAATGGCGTAAAAGCTTTCATTATTTCCACCAAGCTGATAAAGCAAAGCTAGCAAAGCGCCAACAGCCGAAACAATTGTCATCCAAAATTGCGTACGCTGCTGCC
>CAYSJE010000105.1:0-3549 GCA_964431345.1 uncultured Candidatus Saccharibacteria bacterium | reverse complement strand
TATCGCCCAATTTTAAAATCAGGCTATGAAGCTGGTAAGGAAGCTGATCCAGATGCAACAGTTTTGGCTGCGGGGATTTCTTATCCTAACGAAGATTTTTTTGACAAAATGTATCAGCTGAATGGTGATCAAGATTGGGTTCCAGCTGTTCATTTGTATTATTGTCGCAGCTTCAATGTTGATAGAGAAAACAAAGATCTAGAGAATGGTCTAAATAATTTATATAATAATGTTATCAAAAAATACCGCCCAGATGACAAATTATGGGTGACTGAAATGGGTTGTTCAACTGAAGGGGGAATTTCTGAAAGTTTGCAGGATGAATATCTGCAAGCCAAAGTTCCCTATGTTGTGAATTTGCCTTTTGTTGAGCGAGCTTTCTTGTTCACATATAGAGATAGAATTACAGGCAATTCTTATGAAGATAATTTCGGATTTGTGAACAGGGCACTTGAACCTAAGCCAGCCTTCTGGTGGTATAATTCTATTCCCCAAGGCCCCTATAATCAGTATCGCTGGTTTCCTGATCAAGAGGGAGATAAGGCGGTGGAACTGAAGAGAGAATTAGAAAAATATTTTGGAGTAGGAGAAATCCCAATTTCTGCCAGAAATTGGAACACTGTAGTTAATGCCTATATTTATGGAGGCTATCCGGTAGAAGCTATTGCCAAGGCAATCAAAGTCGGTGGCTATACTGTTCACCCATCTATTCCGTGGAAGGAGTGGCAAGAAACTTCTGATTACAAAACTTGGATGGCTAAAGATTTGTTTAAATAATGAAAGTTTGCCTAGACATTGAGTTAAAAAGAGACTGGATCAAATCAATTCCTTATGAAGGACTAGAAATTGATACATATCCAGGTGTTTTCAGTCACGGTAAGATAGATAAGGCCACAGATTTTTTACTGCGTTCTATAGAGTTTTCTGTCACAGATAAAGTTTTGGATATCGGCTGTGGTTCAGGAGTCATTGGATTGATAGCGGCTAAACAAGTTAGTGAAGTAGAGTGTACTGATGTTGATACGCGGGCAGTTGCTTTGACTGATCACAATATCAAGAAACTAAAATCACAAAACATAAAAGTCTATGGTAGCAATCAGTATGATTCTATTGTCACAAAAGACTTCACCAAAATTATTCACAATTTACCAGCTCAGGTCGCTAAGCCAGTTCAGCAAGAATTACTGAAGCGAGGAGTCGGTCATTTGGTTCAAGGGGGAGAGTTCTGGGTGATTTGCCAGGCGCGTCTACAACGTTTCGTTAAGCGCGAGATGAAAGAGGTTTTCTCAGAAGTAAAATTTGTCGGCAAAGAATCACATTTTGTGATTATAAAAGGAGTTAAATAGAGTTCATATTTGTGTTAGTATTATAGAAGCTAAATAGCTTCTATTTATTCTATGAAATTTTATCAAAAAACTTGGTTTTCTTGGATCTTAATTCTAATTATAGTAATAGTTTTTTGCTTGGTAAGTTTTGCTAATATTAATGATTACGGAATTACCTGGGATGAGGATTTGCATCACCAAACAGGAGCCGTTAATGTCGGAATTTTCCGAGAGGATAATACTGTTGAAGAAATTGAGGGATTCTCTAATTTGCGATACTACGGATCCTTTGGTGATATGATCGGGCATTTGTTTTATGAAACTTTTACTCTCAAGCTTGGTTGGCTAGATGAAATTGCTTCTCATCATATTCATATAATTTTGTTTGGAGCAGTTTTGCTACTTAGCGTTTTCTGGCTGGCTCGTAAAACTCATGGATTATTAGCAGCGTTGTTTGCAACAGGGTTTTTGCTTCTATTCCCTCGGTTTATTGCGCATAGCCAAGTAAATATGAAAGATTTACCAGTTGCTGCTTTATTTACTTTGACAATTTTATTATTCTATTTAGCTGTTACCAAGAAAAAAGCTTGGCTATTTATTCTAGCCGGTGTGGTACTAGGTTTAGATTTTGCAATCAAAGTAAATGCTCTATGGATTCCAATAATAATGGTTCCTTGGTTTCTATTTGCTTATCGAGATAAAATCTGGCTGGGTTTAACAAAAAGAAAAGAATTGGATTGGAGCTTTTGGCACGGATTAAAAAAATGGGGTTGGGGATTAATCTTGTCACCAATTGTCGCAGTTGCCGCGGCAGTTCTTTTCTGGCCCTGGACCTGGGCTTCACCAATTTCCAGATTATTTGAGGTCATTCAATACTTGGGCACATTTCAGTGGGAAGGAAAAGTTTGGTACCAGGATTTGATCTTTACAGTCGATCAATTACCTTGGCACTATGCACCTCTGATGCTTTTGTTTGTCACGCCTGTAATAATTCTAGTCTTAGCAGGTCTGGGAATTACTATTTCTAGCAAAGATTTCAAAACTCTCAAAAACAAAGGGGGGATTCTATATATCTTATGGTTTGCTTTAGTCTTTGCCGTTATTTTTGCTCTAGATGTTGGTCTCTATGACGGAATTCGTCACTTCTTCATCATAGTACCAGCTATGGCTTTATTAGCTGGAGTCGGTACAGCCTGGGTTTATCAGAAAATTTCTAAACTTAGTAGAAAAAATTGGCGCTTAATTCTATACCTTCTAGTCTCTGTAATATTAGTGATCAGTGGCGCTGCAATTTTTAGAAAGATGATGACAATTCATCCATACGAACTTTATTACTACAATAAATTAATTGGCGGTATGGGCGGTGCTTATCACTACGTCGAAGTAGGGTATTGGGGGCAAGAATTTAGAGAAGGTGTCCAGTGGTTGAATGAAAATGCGGAGCCAAATGCTCGCGTTGCACTGCTGCCGGCTGATAAAATGGGGCGTCGATATTTGCGAGACGATCTAATTCTGGTTAAAGAAACTGAAGACCCTGATTATGTCGTTCATCTTACTAAAACAGCTTTCGAGCCTTTCAAAAACTATGAACCAATTTATGTTCTAGAGGTTGATGGTGCGCCCCTGCTCAAAATTAAAAAGATAGAAAACAAAGATGCTCAGTGATCCCGTGACAATAGGTGCGGCATTTAGTGGGGGATTAATCTCTTTTTTCTCACCTTGTGTGTTAGTTTTAGTACCAGCTTTTCTGGCTTATATTTCTGGCGCATCACTAAACAAAAACACTTCTCGTTGGCAGATATTTATAAGCACTCTAATTTTTTCACTAGGATTTACTTTAGTATTTGTATTGCTAGGTGCATCACTTGGCTGGTTATCAGAATCTCTGCAAAATTTCGATGTTTGGCTAGAAAAAATCGGCGGAGCTGTAATTATATTCTTTGGGCTAGTAATTTGGGGAGTGATTAAAATTCCTTGGTTTAGTGCAGAGCACAAGGTTAATTTGAAAATAAAATCTCGCAGTAATTTTTTTAGGCTATTAGGCGCTTTTATTTTGGGAATAATATTTGCTATTGGCTGGACTCCTTGTGTTAGCCCAATTTTGGCAGCGATATTGGTGTTGGCTGGCAATAGCGGATCAGTTTTACAGGGAGCTTGGTTATTGCTTGTTTATTCAGTTGGACTAGTAATACCGTTTATTGCAGTTGGATTTTTCTTGGATTCA
>CAYSJE010000104.1:0-3586 GCA_964431345.1 uncultured Candidatus Saccharibacteria bacterium | reverse complement strand
AGTGCAGATGAAGCAGTTGATCCAAATTTCTGGTCTTTCCCAGGAGGTAAGCTAGAGTTAGACGCAGATTTAGGCAGCGATGTGTTAGAGCAAAACTGTCACGAAGAGGTTTTAGAAGAAACAGGTATAATGATTCAGGATTTGCATTATTTGACCAATCACAGTTTCGTAGGGCATGGGTATAGGATTGTGGTGGTAATGTTTCTAGCAAAATACAAAGGGGGAGAGGCTAGAGCACAAGAAGGTGAAGTTTCAGATGTGACGTGGCTTAGTTTTGAGGAGATCAAAAATTTATCAAAAGACTTAATTCAAAATCAGGTATTTTCTGTCTACGAAATGGCTTATAGGAAATTAAACTCAAAATAAACATATGCCAATCCTAAAAAAACTAGAGAAATTTCTGGATGAGAATAAAGCAAAATACGAGATTGTTGAGCACAAAAAAGTTTATACAACTTATGATGCGGCCCAGACTCAGCATGATGATTTGAAGCGTCGGGCTAAAACCCTGTTAGTTGCGACTGATAGAGATTATGCTTTTGTAGTGATCCCAGGCAATAAACGGTTTGATCAGAATAAGTTGAAAAAGGCTATTAACGAACAGATTAAGAAAGATGCAAAAGCTAGCGGTGAGAAACCTAAGACTATAAAGAAAGTGAAGCTAGCGACTGAGGCAATGATCAAAAAACATGTTACCAAAAAAACAGGTGCCTTAGCGCCGTTTGGTAATCTGTACAAATTGCACACTTATTATGATAAGTCATTAGATAAAGCCAAGAAGATTTCTTTGAACGCCGGTTCTTTTACAGAATCACTTGAAATGACCCCGGCGCAATATAAAAAATTAGCGGATCCAATTGAAGGCAGATTTTCTAAATAATGTACAAAGTAGAACTAAAAAAATTCACAGGCCCCCTCGACATTCTTCTCAGATTAATTGAGAAAGAAGAATTAGATATTACCCAAGTCAGTTTAGCCAAAGTAGCTGACCAGTTTTTGGAATACATGAATCACATGCAAAATTTGAAACTCAATGATATTGCTGAATTTCTAGAAATTGCGGCTAGATTGATTCTTATAAAATCAAAAGCGTTGCTTCCTCATTTAGAACTTACAGATGACGAAGAAATGAGTGCTGAAGAGTTAGAGCTGAGGTTAAAAGAATACAAAAAATTTCGAGAAGCAGGTAAGAAGCTGAGAGTATTGTTAGATAAAAAGCATTATTGCTTTGATCGGCAAGTTTATTTGTCTGAGGAAAATGTATTTAGCCCACCTCCCAAAATGTCTCTCAAATTGATTAGAGATACATTTGCTGATATACTAGGGGCAATCCCAGTGATGGAAGATCTGGGCGAGGAAATTATGATGGATGTGGTGTCGATGGAGGAAAAATTTGAACATATCAAGAATACGCTGACTGAAAAAATTAACACTCATTTCCATAAACTGCATGATAACGAATCCAAAATGGAAGTGATTGTTACTTTTCTAGCGATGCTTGAACTTATGAAACAGCGAGTAATTGATGTGAAGCAGGAAAATATGTTTGGAGAGATTGAACTAAATAAGATTTAAGAGTTAAAATTTAAGCTTTAATGTCTGATTTGAAACAAAAAATAGAAGCTTTATTATTTGTCGCTGGTAAACCAGTTAGTTTTCGTGATATTGCCAAGTTTTCTAAAGTCATGATCCCAGGAGTCAAGACGGCTACACAAGAATTGTTGGTAGAGTACGAAAATTCTACTCGAGGTGTGCAATTAGTTGTAAAAGATGAAGAGGCGCAGTTAGTCTCGCATGGTGAAGCACGTGAAATTACTGAATCATATCTAAAAGAAGATATTGAGGGAAATTTATCCAGAGCAGCACTAGAGACACTGGCGATCATTGCTTATCGAAGCCCTATCACACGCCCAGAAATAGATTTCATTAGAGGAGTGAATAGTACTATAATGCTTAGGAATTTATTGATGCGCGGTTTAGTTAATCGCTGCAAGAGTAAAAAGGATGCTAGAATGTTTGAGTATGAAATGAGCATAGAATTTCTGAAATTAATGGGAGTTTCTAAACCTCAAGACTTGCCAGATTACGAAGAGCTAATCAAGAGTGAGGCCATGCAGATGGTTGAAAAAAATATGAAAGAACAAACAGTCCAAGAAATTCCAGAAGATAATGCCGAAGAAAAAAAAGCTTTAGATGAAGCGAAGAAAGAAAAATCTTATTCTGTACCAATAAATATTATCAAAGATGATACTGATCAGTAAATATATAGCCCAAGCTGGTATTGCTTCTCGTCGTCAAGCCGGGGAGCTTGTTAAATTAGGAAAAGTGCGAATAGAAACTCCTGGTGGCAATGTGCCTCCAGGCAAATTGATTGGTTATAGAGTGGATGAATCTACTGACAAAGTGTTTGTAAATGATGAATTGATTCGGCCCAAAGCAAAAATTTATTTGATGATGAATAAACCTCGCGGCTATGTTTGTACTAGGGGCGATCGGCATGCTAAAAAAACAGTCTTTGATTTGCTTCCACCAAAATACAAGAAAGAAGGTTTGTTTACAGTTGGGAGATTGGATAAAGATACAGAGGGGTTGTTGTTATTAACTAATGACGGTGATTGGTCCAACAAACTAACTCATCCTAGATATGAGAAAGAGAAAGAATATTATGTTTTAGTGCGAGGCGATATTAAGACTGAGGATTTTGAGAGATTACAGCATGGGCTAATGATTGCTAAACAAAAATATAAAGCAAAATTGGTAGAGTATTTAGATAGAATACCAAAAGGTCAAAATAAAGATCACCTAGAGCAAGCTTTCAGCATGCGTGCAGGTGATTATTGGTGTCGGGTTGTTTTGAGTGAGGGCAAGAAACGACAAATCCGTGTAATGTTCGAAAAAGTGGGAGCCCATGTGGTTTACTTGCAACGGGTGAGGGTTGGCGATTTCAAATTAGGGCGTTTGGGGTTGGGGGAGATTCTTGGGTGCGAGAAGGTAGCTCAGCAGTATATTGAGGGCACGGACACAAATGTATCATCAAATAGTTAAAAAGATAAACCGGCATATCGTTGTTAATACTTGATATACCGGCTTTGTGAGTTTCAGCTCCTCTACTAAAGCAGTTTGGTGAATGCTTCAACAAATGGCCTTTTGTCAAAGCTGGGATCTTCTTTTTTCTGCATCTTGACAAATGTATCGAATTTCTCTTTGTATAAATCCGGGTACATTTGTTTGAGAAGCGAGATCATTAAACTCATAATGTGAGCTAGCGGCTTAGATTGCCGCTGGACCATGTGCCAAAAGATATGGTCTTCAATAACTCGTTTACGCTCATTCATCTTGACATGAGCATGGGCGATGATCAGTGTTAGCACCCGAGGCTCATTTCTGCAATCATTCCATTTTGCACTTCCGTCAGAGTCTGGAATGGCAGTTTCTATTTTGGGAAAGTAAGTGCAGATCTTCCCCCAGGCAGATTTATCGCTGGTCGCTGCTCTGCTCAGCAGCCCATTTAATACGTGATGTTCCATTAGTACCTCCTTTAGTATTTCAGTTGCAGTTAAAGTTGGATCTCGACAAGCAATGCACT
>CAYSJE010000103.1:0-3616 GCA_964431345.1 uncultured Candidatus Saccharibacteria bacterium | reverse complement strand
TATTCGGTACCGCAATTTATTGATGTTCAAGATAAAGTCATCGGTCCTCTGACTGTGAAACAGTTTTTGTATTTGTTGGGAGGAGCTGGGACGTTGCTTATTCTTTGGACGGTTGCTCCTTCTATAGAAGTATTTCTTATTCCAGCTATTCCAGTTTTAGGATTATTTGCGGCCTTGGCTTTTTTCAAAGTGAATGGCCGACCTTTTACTGCTTTTCTAATGTCTGCTTGGCAGTATTTGATACGCCCGAGAGTTTTAACCTGGCGACGAGAATTTCAGGAAAATACAATCAAAACTGATGTCAAAGATGAATCCAAGAAGAAAAGTGTAGATAAAGACCCTAAGATTGGGCAGCACGTTAGTGAAAGTAAACTTCGTCAATTATCTCAAGTTTTAGATACAGAAGGAGTAAGAGCTGATTCAGAAGAAGTTGTTTTGGAAGATGAGCGAGATACGCAAGGCATGACATCTGACGATAGAGATAAACGAGTTCAGGAATTATTAGGTAAAGAATAATCCGCCTTCCCCCGCCTTTGGCGGGGTACGGCGCGATAAAAAGAATAATATGGCTAATCAACAGACTAATCAAACAGAGGACGAAATGTTGCCGGAACGCATGACGTCACCGGAAGCTAAGGCAAAAGAAAAAAGTAATGCCCAAAGCACCCAGCAGTATTTAGATATCGAGGAAATTCGGGATGGAGTTTTGATTTTGCGTGACGGTAGCCTTCGGGTAGTGGCTATGGTTTCTAGTATGAACTTTGCGCTAAAATCAACAGAAGAGCAGGAAGCAATTATTTATGCTTATCAGAGTTTTCTAAATTCTCTGGAATTTCCAGTTCAAATACTGATTCAATCACGCCGCTTAGATATTGATGCTTATCTCGAATCTCTGCGCGAGCGAGAATCAGAGCAAACGACAGAATTGCTTCGTATTCAAACTGCCGAATATATAGAATACGTTACTGAGCTAGTAGAGCTTTCTCATATCATGAGTAAATCTTTTTATGTAGTGACTCCCTTGTTTCCATTTGAGAAAAAAGGCAAAGAAAGCTTCTTGGATAAATTATTTAAACCAGCTCAAGGTGTGATTAATAAAGAATCTGATTTTAATAGATACCGTGATCAGCTAATGCAGCGAGTCGATCATCTTTCGACTGGGTTGCAGGGAGTTGGGCTCAAGATAGCATCTCTTGGTACACAAGAATTATTGGAACTTTTCTATAATACTTATAATCCGGCAACTTTTCAGCAAGAAAATCTAGCAGATATAAACAAGCTAGATGTTTCAGCTGGTGAATTTGTACCTGAGGAGAATAAATAAACCTATGGCTCTATTCAGTGGTGATAAAAAACTATCTAAAGACGAACTTGCTCGACGTGAGGCGGTTTTGGAAGCGGAGAGAGTTTATCGTAAAGGTTTAGCAACTGTCAAAGACATTATTGCTCCAGCCGCAATCGAAGTTACTCCGAGCTTTATTCGAATAGGTGACAGATACGCGCGGACAATATTTATGTATGTTTATCCTCGGTTTTTGCAAACTAGTTGGTTTTCGCCAATCATCAATATGAACCATACAATGGATGTTTCGATGTTTCTAAATGTGATTGATACAGAGACTCTGCTCAAAAAATTACGTAACAAAGTTGGGCAAATCCAGACATCTATAATGATGAATGAAGAAAAGGGTGCAGTTAGAGACCCGGTATTAGACACGGCTTATCAAGATGTGGAAGATCTTCGTGATCGTTTGCAGCAAGGGACAGAGAAATTATTTAGATTTTCTTTGTATATTACGGTTTACGGCAGAACGAAAAAAGAATTAGACAAAGTGACTGAGCAGGTTGAATCAGTTTTGAGTACCAAGCTGGTTTACTCTAAGCACGCGATGATGCAAATGGAGGAAGGATTTTCTTCAACCATTCCAGCTGGTACAAACAAGCTCAACGTCGAGACAAATCTAAACACGGCTCCGCTCTCGACTACGTTCCCATTTGTATCTAATGAACTTACTTCTAATTCTGGGATTCTGTATGGTATTAATAGACACAATAATAGTTTAGTTTTGTTTGATAGATTTAGTTTGGAAAATGCGAACATGGTTGTGTTTGCAAAATCTGGTGCCGGAAAAAGTTATGCTACTAAGTTAGAAATCTTGCGTAGTTTGATGATAGGAGCTGATGTAATAGTTATTGATCCAGAAAATGAATATAAATACTTAAGTGATGCTGTTGGTGGCAGTTACTTAGACATATCTCTTAATGCTGACAATAGAATTAATCCATTTGATCTGCCGAAGGGCGTGGGAAGTGAAGATACAGCTGATATTTTGCGTTCAGCAACAGTTTCTCTTATTGGCCTTATGAATTTGATGCTTGGTGAACTTACTCCTGAGGAAGATTCTATTATGGACACAGCCATTACCCAGTCTTATGCCAAAAAAGATATTACGCCAAATTCTGACCTGGCCAACGTAGAAGTTCCAACTATGCAGGATCTAGAAGAAATCTTGCTCAGTATGGAAGGTGGCGAAAATTTAGCCTTGCGTTTGCAGAAATATACAAAAGGAACGTTTGCTGGAGTATTTAATCAGCCAACAAATATATCCATGGATAATCAGTTAGTTGTTTTTAGCATTAGAGATCTAGAAGACGAGATGCGACCAATCGGAATGTATGTGGTTTTGAATTATATTTGGAGCGCAGTTCGTTCTCAACTAAAAAGAAGGATGTTAGTTGTTGATGAAGCTTGGTGGATGATGCAATACGAAGATTCGGCCAAATTCTTGTTTGGTCTGGCCAAGCGAGCTCGTAAGTATTACTTAGGTGTAACGACAATTAGCCAGGACGTAGCAGATTTCTTGCATTCGGATTATGGTAAAGCCATTGTTACAAATTCATCTATTCAATTATTACTGAAACAGTCACCGGCGGCTATAGATGTTATTGCTGATACTTTTCATTTAACAGATGGAGAAAAGTATTTGTTACTAGAAAGTGATGTCGGCGAAGGAATTTTCTTTGCCGGGCAAAAGCATGTGGCGATTAAAATAGTTGCCTCTTATACAGAAGATCAGATTATCACGAGTGATCCACGGCAAATTTTGGAAATTGAAAAAGCCAAAGAAGATTTTGCCGAGGCACATGAGAAAGATAGTACTAATTAAATTTAGAATATGCCGGAAGAGCAACTAACTCTACCAGAAATAGAGTCACAAATATCAACACAATTAGATCGTTTGTACAAACTATTAGATGAAAAGACAAGTGCTGAGTTTTTAGTTGTGGAGTATAAACGAGTGGTAGAATTGTTTGCTCAGAAATATGGATTATTGGTTCAAGGTCTAGAGGGTCAAAAAGAGTCTTTGTCAAAAGAACAGTATGAAAGTGATTTGAAGGATTTGGGCGCACAATACAAAGATGATGTAATTGGGATTGCGGTAGCGATTGATGAAGCAGTGGAAGATTATTCTTCATCTGACCAAAGTTAGATTTAGCTCAAGTAAAGTTATTGAAAATGAATAAATTCTTGGCAAAAGGTTTGGACGCGGCTACGGATGGCTTGGTGAATGCTGATGATATAAATGCAATTACCCAAGCGCAGGGCAAGAAAGAC
>CAYSJE010000102.1:0-3617 GCA_964431345.1 uncultured Candidatus Saccharibacteria bacterium | reverse complement strand
CCTTTAGGACTTGAGTTGGAGTTTAAGGTGGTTCTCGTCAAGCAATGCACTATTACAGATCATGTTTTATGTTGGCAATATTTGCAAAAATTTATTATTATAGATAAATGCCAATCATAGAACTCAAAAAACTTACTAAGCAATTCGGTGAAAAAATCGCCGTCAATGCGATAGATCTCTCTGTAGAAAAGGGAGAGGTTTTTGGGTTTCTGGGTCCCAATGGTGCTGGTAAAACCACAACACTTTCTATGCTGGCGACTATATTGCAGCCAACCTCTGGTACAGCGAGTTTGAACGGGTACGATATTTTGACTGAGCAAGATGATGTCAGGAAATCTATGGGAATAGTTTTTCAAGATCCGAGCCTAGATATTGAGCTTACTGGCAAAGAGAATTTGGATTTCCATGGTCGGCTTTATGGTATGAATAAAAAACTACGCGAAGAAAGAGTGGCGAGCGTTTTAGATTTAGTTGAAATGAAAGATGAGGCTAATAGTTTAGTGAAAAAGTATTCAGGTGGAATGAAAAGGCGATTAGAAATAGCACGAGGTCTAATGCATGAGCCTAAGGTTTTATTTTTAGATGAACCATCTCTTGGACTAGATCCGCAGGCACGGAGGAAATTGTGGGAATATGTAAAGAATCTAAATGAGCGAGCTGGTGTTACGATTCTGCTCACTACTCATTATATGGACGAGGCTGATTATTTATGTGACAGAATTGCGATTATAGATTATGGGAAAATTGTAGCCCTAGATGAAAATGAAAAACTCAAAAATGTGATGGGAGGTGATGTAATTACTTTAGTCTCTAAACAAGCCAAAGAATTAAAACAAAAAATTGAAGCGGAGGATTTTGTCGATCAAATCAAAGCTTATGATGGGAAACTGAATGTAGTGGCAGATGAGGGCGACAAAATTATTCCACAGATTATTCGTTGTGCTGATAAGGCTGGAATCAAAATTGATTCCGTTATGCTTAAGCGACCAAGTTTAGAGGATGTATTTATTCATTACACTGGTCGAAGTTTACGTCATGAAGAAGCTGATAGCAAAGATTTTATGAGGACCCATCAAAAAGTAAGAGGACGATAATATGTTTTGGAGAATAGTTTATACAGTTTGGCTTAGAGAAATGATCCGCTTCTGGCGGGATAAATCTAGGCTAATTACTAGTCTGGCCACACCTTTTATTTGGCTGGCTTTCATGGGTACAGGTTTTAGTTCTGTTTTTAGTGGCATGGATATTGGGTTGGATTATGGAGAATTTTTGGCACCTGGCATTGTTGGTATGACCTTGCTTTTTACTTCGATTTTCACTGGCGTCTCTGTGATTTGGGATAGGCAGTTTGGTTTTTTGCGAGAAATGTTAGTCGCGCCGGCTTCAAGGACTAGTCTTGTTTTCGGTAAAATAACTGGGAGCTCAACTATTGTTCTCATAAACGGTTTGATGATTTTTGGGCTAGCGATTTTAGTAGGAGCAATTCCTATATCAGCCATTACTCTTAGTAGTATTGTTCTAGTGTTGCTATTTATGATTTTGGTTTCGTTTGTTTTTGTGTCAGTTGGTTTGATTCTAGCAGCCAGAATGAAAAGTATGGAAGGTTTCCAAATGATTATGAGCTTTGTGGTAATGCCTTTGTTTTTATTGTCAGGGGCATTTTTCCCTTTAGACAATTTGCCTCCGTGGATGAAAATTCTAACTAGAATTGATCCGTTGAGCTATGGCGTGGATGGAATTCGAGGGGCGTTACTCGGAATTCATGAATTACCCCTATCTCTTGATTTATTAATCTTAGCTGCAATTGGCGCCGTGCTTCTCTTTATAGCGACGATGTTGTTTAGAAAAATGGAGGCATAAAAAAATCTCTTGCAAAATTTTGTAGTAATCTGTTCCCAATAAAGTACGATACTCCGTGGGAATGTTATCAAAAAACTAACAAAATCTTGCATTATCTCGCAAATTGCCCTACAATTTTAGGTAGTTAATACTTTTTAAATTAAAAAATATGAATTACTGGAAAATAGCGACAATCATTACTATTGTCATTTTGGCAAGTGTTTTGGTCTATTTCATAGGAGTCGATCAAGGTGGAACTGGTTTGTCTTTGACAACCCCAAAAACAGCTATCACGGAAAAAAATCGCACTTTCATGGAGATGCTCAGTAATGGATTTTCTGTTGAAGAAATCAGAACAGCTATTGCCAGTAATACAAAAAATGTCGTAATGACAGATGAAAACAAGAATCTTTTGAAGAAAGTTGTTACAGAAACCATTGAGGCAAACCCAACAGCAACTCACGAGGAAATGACGAGCGAGATTACTCTTCGTCTATTAGCGTATCTCTGCTGTTACTACGAGCGCCCTTGTTGTTATGCCTTTGGGGATGAGTGGTTATAAAAAGTTTTTCAGCAAACTAAAAAGACCCGGATCCGGGTCTTTTTTGATGATTATCTAATCAGTGAATTAGAATTCAAGAAGTGTCTTTTGACAAAAGCTGAGTTTCGTGGTAACTTTTTCTTAATGATCAGCGAAATTGCGACAATTTTTTTCGTTTTAATCTCTCAATTAGGCCTTGGGGCATCTGCCAAGGATTCTTTGGCTGGGGCTCTAGAACCTCATGTACCAGAGACAGAATATGTAGTAGCTCAAGGTGGATTAGAAGAAGGTGAGGTTATGTCTCAGGAGGTGATGGCTGATTTAGCGCCTTTGCCTGGTAAAATTTCTAGTGACTCAACAATTTCTGTAAATGCGAAATCGTCTATTGTCATAGATGCCGCTACCAAAGAAGTTTTATTTGATGATAATGCTGACCAGCAATTAGCGCAGGCTAGTATTACCAAAATCACGACAGCTTTAGTTGTTTTAGATAATGCTGATATGGGTGAAGTTGTCACAGCGACTGGAGAGAATGAATTAGAAATTGGAGCAGATATTGATCTTCGGGCTGGTGAGCAAATTACAGTTGGTGATTTATTACAAGCTTTGCTTATAAAATCAGCCAATGATGCTGCTCTGGCTTTGGCTCAGCATGTCGGTGGTTCGCAAGAAAACTTCGCAGCTATGATGAACGATAAAGCCAAGGAATTGGGACTCAGAGATTCTCACTATATGAATCCGCACGGATTAGATGAAGATGGGCACTATTCTACCGCTCGTGATATCGCCTTGATAATGGCCAAAGCGATGGAAAATGATATTTTCAGAGCGATTTGCCATCGGAAAGAAGCCGATATTCATATCCTAAATTCAGAAGATAGAGAATCGATTCATATTGTGGCTACAAATAAGCTTTTGATTCAAGATGATAACCTCATTGAAGCTGGGAAAACAGGATTTACAGACGAAGCAGGGGAATCTGTCGTCGAAGTTGGCAAGAATCCTGAGGGGCATCGGGTGGTTAGTGTAATATTGAATAGTCCAAATCGTTTTGAAGAAAGCAGGAGGCTTATAAATTTTGTCTTTGATAAATATAACTGGTGATTCACAAAGAGTTTAGGCTTCAAAAATGCTGTTTATTTGGCGATGGGTTTTATACCCATCGTTTTTTAGAGAATTAGACGAATCTCAGAATATGTGCTATTTTATTACTATAGAAAAGCGATTTCTTGAGTTT
>CAYSJE010000101.1:0-3631 GCA_964431345.1 uncultured Candidatus Saccharibacteria bacterium | reverse complement strand
TACCTTTGGCTACATTATTTAAGTAATATCTGACTAAAGCTTCACATATACCTCTAATGATATCTTCACGTTTAGCACCTGTCTGTTGTTTATGAATCATATCTGATTCCGCAAACACAGTACAACGCCCAGCAATGTTTACATCGGTAGTAGACTGTAGCGCCAAGCCACCAAAATCCTCTATCTCAATACCCAATCGCCCACACTGCTGATCCAAAAAAGATCCGGTACCAGCCGCACAAACTGTATTCATAGCAAAATCTGTAACTACACCGTCTCTCAGAATTATAATCTTAGAATCCTGCCCGCCAATTTCTAGTACAGTCTGAACACCCGTTACTTGTTGCGCAGCCGCTACCGCATGAGCGGTGATTTCGTTTTTCACCACATCCGCTCCAGCCAGAATCCCAGCCAGACTTCTGCCACTACCAGTCGTCCCAACTCCAGCAATATCATATTCGCCAACTTTCTGATTTATCTCTTTGAGACCATCCTTGATAGCTTTGATCGGCTGGCCATGAGTTCTAATATAAGTTTTGGCAATTAGTTGGCCTTCATCATCAATCGCAATCACATTGCAACTAACTGATCCAACATCTATTCCTAAATATGCTTTTTTCATAAAATTATTGTGTAGTATTTTTCTTACGTTTAATTAAATCTACAAATGCTTCTAGTCTAGTTTGATAGGCTGTATCAGAAGCATGAGTGTCCCTCATGTAATGTAATACAGGAACATTATAGTCCTTGCCTATTCTATCATAGATTGGTTTAGAAATGATATCTGGAATACAGCTAAATGTTTGGAAGTGAATTATTCCCTGCGCACCATCCTCCAACTCTTCAATAGCTTCACCAACTTCTATATCCAGAAATGAAGCGGGGTTTGATTCTAAATATTTACGAGATTTTTTCTGTAATTTCAGAAATCTATGTCGATATCTTTTTCTTGTCGGAATTTTATTGGTACCGATAAATGTCAGAGAAAACGGCAATGGCTGCTTAACCTCTACCCCTAGTTTGTTTAATTTTTTAATAGTATCAAAATGCATAAAAGGTTCGTGAACTTTGAAGAAATCTCCTGTAAAAGCTAGTTTAACAAGTTTGCGTGAATCATCAAGTTTGATTTTCTTGAAATCTTTCTCAGCTAATTTCTCGATTTTTCTAGGTAGTTTCTTGTCTTTGACCTGCTTCAATTCTTCAAGCCATTTTTTGAGACACTTATCTGCATCCCCTTGATTAACCTCTCGCGGTCTAACATAATTCGCCAAATTATTTAGATTATCAGTAACTCCCAACATTCTAGTGAAAACTAGGATTCCTCCAACAAGTTTTGGCAGCGAATGATCACCAACAACTTCTTGTAATTGGGCAAATGATCTCTTTCCACCATAGCCACCCCAGAAATAGACTTTGTAATCTTTGTATCCTTCTTCACGTAGAATTTTTTCCGGATAAACAAATAAATCATTGTACCGACAGGACCGCTCGCTTCTACCCCCATAGACAAAGAAATCTCTTACTCCTTGCTTGGCCAATTCTCGCTGATAGCCTAGATACATACTGACTGGCAGACAAGCATATTCTGGAGATTTTGAATCTCCCCATTTGAACATTTCTTCATTGAGTTCTGGTAATTCAGCAAATTCGCAACCAAAATACTGTATCATTGCTCGCCAAGCAAGATGTTGATGTAATCCTGGCACAGTAGCAATTTTTTTACCCATTATTTTAGCATATCAATAAAGGCATCTAATCTAGTATTTAAACCGGCTTCACCAGTCGCTTCATCAATGGCTATTGTCGTTACAGGTTTTTTCTTTCTTACTTTCTTGATCACAAAATCCTCGATTGCAAAATCCTGACCACAACTAAACGGGACTATATAAACTATTCCAGCAATGTTTTCTTGCTTAGCTAAATAATGTATCGCTCCGTACTCTTGATTAGTCAGATACCAATGAGATCGATGCAACTCTGGCACCTCCTCCAAGCTTTTATCTATATCTTTTAAATCAAGGCTTTCTATAGTCTCCACATCATACCCACGTTCTTTGATTCTACCTATTAATCCCAGATTTGCCTGCTCGTCATAAATAATATAAGGTCGACCAATAAGTGCTATTTTCTTCTTGCCTGTTTTTTTATTGTCAGAAAACTTGGAAATATTATCTAAGTGTGCCCGGCTCGCTTCTAGCAAGGCTGTCCCGGCTTCTGCCCTTGTCTTCTTCAGTTTCTTAGTCAGATCAAACCAGGGCTCGGCGTCAATTTTGTTATCGGTAAAAGACATTTTGCCTCGTAAAATTTCCATCTCTGGAAATTCAGCTTTCATGAGATCGGCTAGCCCAACAAAGTAAGGGCAGAAAAATGTGCTTGTCCCAAAAGTTCCCTCACCCCATTTGCATTCATCCATTTGAGGTAGAAAAATATGATCTACCTTATCCTGTAATTCTAATATATGCCCATACATAACTTTCATTGGCAGACACATTTCGCTATTAGCAGCTTTGAGTCCTTGCTCCAAAATACTTTTATCAGTCAGCTTAGAAATTAGCACTTCAAACCCGAGGGTCTCAAAAAACACTCTCCAAAATTCTCCATATATGTAATAAAGTCCCGCCCGCGGGATGCCGATGATCATGAAGATTGTTAACCTTTGTAAATATTATATTCATCAACTTGTTAGTATTACTCAATGTAGGGGCGCCTGCCTGCCGGCAGGCGTCGAAACCCACCCTAAATTAATTACCTTGGTCCAACGCACACGACCAAGGGCCGGTCACGCCAGGCCCCTACCCTACGGGGGTATCACCCCCAACTATTTGCTTAGTACAGGGTAATAATTATCTTCGCTCCATTTTCGTGAATTATTTTTCATGTACTGAATCATTCCCCAATATTCATCTGTACTTCGCACGATTCTCTCATGAAATGATCTCTGCCAGGCAAAATCATACTGGCCAGTCTCGTGAATCTTCTTTGACGATGTTGTCTTGAATGCGCCGATCAGACTAGATAATGATTTCGTCTTTTTCGGTTCACCGTGGTGTAGGGACAGGTCGCGACCTGTCCTCGTCGTCAAAGAATCCGCTGACCACATTATCCGAATTAAACCGTGAACATGATTAGGCATTACAACATAGTTTCCCAACCTTACATAATCATATCTCTCACCTAGCCACTGCCATTGTTTGCTTACAATTTCACCAAATTCATTCAAAGCCATTTGGTCATCTACAACATCACCAAACCATAACCCTGCAAAATCTGTGACAATTGTCACAAAATACCAACTTGGCTTCTTGTAATCCCTGTTTTTTAGACGAATTCGTTTACTTTGTCTAAACATACCCCTCCTTATTAAATTGTATCGTGGTGTAGGGGCGGGTCGAGACCCGCCCGGAATCTACATCACTTCATTCATAAAACTATTTACCTTTCTTCTTATCCTGCACCTCACCTTCAACAGGCTCGTCTTTTTTTTCGTCAGCGCCTGCTTTGGCTTTGTCGTCTGCCTTGTCGCCTGGTTTTGCGCCTGGCTTTGCACCAGGTTTACCGCCGGCTTTGGCTTGCGCATCTTGCGCAGCTTTGTACATCTGTTCGCCTACTTTCTGAACTTCGGTAGAAAGCT
>CAYSJE010000100.1:0-3693 GCA_964431345.1 uncultured Candidatus Saccharibacteria bacterium | reverse complement strand
AGATTGCGTTTTGATCGTCAACTTCAATTACCAATTCATGTTTTTCATCGGAGCTATTTAATATAAACTTTGCCGGAAGTTTACTATTAGAGCTATCGAAAACATGCAGCTTCGTGTATTCAAAAACACTTCGGCCGTTCTCTTGAAAAGACAAATTATCTTCGCTAAAATCAATATCAAGGTCGGTATCAAGTAAACCGGCTAATTGAAGTTTGCCCTTTCCTGGGAGTTTTTCGGAGATATTGAAACCGTGTTCTAGGCCTTGACTCGAGTTTTTGAACCATTCGTCAACTATTTCTCCTCGTGGCAATATTACCGTGTTATCTGGAGATGAGATTTCCGAAAACGTGGTTTCCGGAAAGTTGTTTATATGATTATTTCGAGCAAGTGATTGAGCTTGATAATGCCAATCCCATTCGGAAGAAGATTGCCCTGGTGTTTCCGCAAGAGCTTTCATATGCCAGCCAGTTTCATCAATTGATGCTCGAAGATTATTTGCTCTATTGGTTAGATTCCAAGCAGGTTTTTCATCATTTTCTGTGGTTTGCAGTGAAGGATAGTATTCTTGGTTTGTGAGACTTTCTATGGTTTTTTCTTCCCAGTTCTTGGCGGAGTCAGTTTGTTTCTCAAGATTTTCTGTTTCATAAATCGGTGATTCGAGCGAATCCCTGGAGTGGTTTGACCCGAATAAGGAAAAAGGCAAAGCTATAAAAACTGCAATTGCAATTATTAAAATACCGACATAAATTCTCATATTTTTGGTAATTGTAGTTTTATATAAAATAAACTAAGAGAAATCCTTCTCATGCGATTTAGCATAGCATGTTTTCTTCACTGACGCTACTAGGATTCAGGTACATTCAACCTTGAAGTGCAACACCTGTCCTTTCATAGAATACCTGATATGGTGTTTTCCAGCCAAGCCTTTTTCTTGGTCTAGAGTTTAACAGGTGTTCAATTAGCTTGATGTCGCGATTAGAGACGTTTTCGAAATCTGTTTTCTTGGGTAGGAAACGACGAATTAAGCCATTGAGGTTTTCGTTACAACCTCTTTCCCATGAATGATATGCATGAGCATAATAGCAGTCAAATCCTAACACCTGTTCAATCTCTTTGTAACCTAGATTCTCAGAGCCTCTATCCATTGTTTAGTGTTTTCAAGTATTGCTTTGGGATTTTACCAAGCTTGTTAATCATTGCACTATTTGACTCTACGATGGTTCCATTTTGAACTTTTTGTATAAAAACTAGGCCTGAATACCGCTCATTAATCGTTTTTAATTTAGACTTTGATTGACTTGATTCTACTAAATCATTTTCCCAATGACCAACGTCTGTTCTAAGATCAACCTCTTCTGGACGATCTTCTATTGATGGCAAAGGCCCCTTATTTATGCGAAAACTTCTTCTTCCACCTTTCTTATTCCTCCACTTCCTTCGCCTTGCAAGATATGGTCGTAAATCTTCGCAGCCTTGCTTTGGCAGACCATAGCCACATCGGTGTATCTGGGCATAAATATATTGGTAAATAGCTTCATATGATATTGTTTCGCCAATTTCACGGTTAATGGTATTAGCTATTTGTTCTGGTGACCAACCAGTCTTTAGATACTTAATTACAAAGTCTCGAACTTGCTTATTCTTCAATCGCTTCTCTCGACCGCGTTTCGATCTGTTCTTAACTGCTTTCTCATGGGCAACCCTTGGAGTGTAATATCTCTTACCAGTGACAGACCTGTTTTTATTGACCTTTCTAGATATTGACGACGGACTTCGCTTTATCCCTCTTGCGATAGCTCTGACTGATTTCTGCTCCCAGAGCATTTCTTGGATGATCTCTCGATCTTTGATTGTTAGGTGTTTGTATTGCATACACTCTATTCTAACAGAGTGCTACACTTACTTGTTGAACCTAAAGGTGAGCATTGCTACACCTTATCCTTTCAGAGACACCTGAGGGAAGACTCCCTTTGTTTCACGACCTCAGTTCGAACGGCAGTCACTAAGGAGCACCCCACCTTCGCCCCTTCGGGCGGAGTTTATACCACCGAAGCGTAGCGAAGGTGGTGGCCTGTAAACTAAAAGAACAGCTTAAACTAGCTGTTTTTTGTTACTTATTTAACTACCCCAAACTGCAAATCGAACTTGTCTGCGCAAGCAGGCTTTTGGAGATATAGTGGGTGGCAGGGTGATCTAAAAAGAAATTTCCAAAAAAAGTTCCCCTATTGCAATGTACGATCACTGGGCACAAAAGCATAGTTTTAATCCATAAGCATTAAGCATTCTGGATTTATAACCTTGAGACCTTTCTTTTCTTTGAAAAAGCCGTTATGAGACCCTTGGTAAATTTGCCAATACCAAGGAAGACAGTAAAAATCCCCGCTGCTACCGCACCAACCAACAACATCCCTAAAATACCCAGAGGGCAACTTGCAACTGGACCGCCACAAAAAGGACAGCTTCCTCCTAAAGTAAAAAGAAAGGCTGAAGCACCAGCCGACATGCCAAAGTAATTTATCAGCCTGCGAAAAGCATTGGATTTCTGATACAATTTGGCTAGCTTCCGCTTTATCCCAATTTTCTCAATCAAATACATTATCATAAACTACTGAGGTATTTAAAGTCTTGTAATTATAACTAAATAAACCCTAATAAACAACAAATTTCTTGCCAAGTCTCGCCACACTAATCCTAACATCAGTCACTTGCCAAGTCGCCACACTAATCCTAACATCAGTCACTAGGGATCTCCAATAAAAACACCGTTTCAATAAACGGTGTTTTTGTTTCCTAAAAAAAAGCCCCTCAATCAATTGTTGACCGAGGGGTACTAAATAACTACAAGAGTTAGACTAACAAGTCGGGAATTCCTCCAGTTTCCGACCTATCTAATTGCGAACTCTCATGAAGCTCTCCTTTGCCTTCTTCATCGCACGAATCAACTCGACGATGTCTTCCTGGGTCTCGTCGACTTTCAGCTTCAGTAGGATTTCCGCACACCCTGCATAAGCTTCGCACTGTACAGTACTTATGGTCAGATTAATTGCGGATTCCATGGCAAAGCAATTGCTTTCGTTTTTCTTCCAACTTGCAATCCGTTCTCTCGCATCCATCAATTCTTGTTTAGAAACAGCATTCTTTCTAATTTCAGACATTTCAAACCTCCTACGTTAGGGTAAATAGCGAACTTAAATGCACGCCTAAAGCCTAACAAAGGATTTTATCAACCGGCACCCTACCAGTCAACAACAAATGACGGGGTGTCAATTTATTCTTGACATTATGTTATTTATAGCTATAATTAAGGTGAAACCTTTTGTCACTTTACGTCAACACTATGGAAATCAAAAAAGTCTTAAGTAACCTTGGCTTAGATAAAGGCGAGGTTGCTACGTTACTAGCCTGTCTTGAATTAGGTTCTAGTTCAGCCAGCCAAATCGCGGATCGCGCGGAATTAAAACGAACTACTGTATATGGAAATCTACAAAAGTTAGCCAAACGAGGATTGATCTCTGTTTCTGGACAAGATCATCGCCAGATCTATAATCCGGAACCTCCCCAAGTTTTGCAAAAAATCTGGCAGGACCAAGGTAACGGATTAAAGCTTGTCTTGCCTGAGCTGGAAAAGATTTACCAGCAAGCTGGAACTGCTCCAAAGTTTAGATTTTATTCTGGCCGGGCAGGTTTCAAGCG
>CAYSJE010000099.1:0-3729 GCA_964431345.1 uncultured Candidatus Saccharibacteria bacterium | reverse complement strand
GAATCCCCTTAATCGACCCACATTATATAGAATTCTGGAAATCCTTCCCGGGGCCATGAGCTGGGCTATTTTGGCATTATGCGTAATTCTTTCTTTTGTTGTTCCTGTTTGGGTGGCAATTTTTGTTGTGTGTTTTGATTTATATTGGCTAATTAGAGTTTCTTATCTTACCTATCATCTGATTGAAGGGTATTTCCGAACAAAGAAAAATATGAAAACAGATTGGCTAGCAAAGATTAAAAATATCAAAAATAAAAATTGGCGTGAATATTCTCACTTGATTATCTTACCAATGGTAAACGAGGTGGCAGTGGTTGAGTCAACTTTTGAGGCCCTGGCAAAAGCAAATTATCCTCTGGAAAAATTTATAGTAGTGCTGGCTACTGAAAAAAAGTTTTGGAGTGAAGCGAAGCCAATTGCTGAAAAGATGCAGGAGAAGTATGGAAAGATTTTCAAAAAATTCATCGTTACAAAACATCCCTCCGGGCTCCCGGGAGAGATTGCCGGCAAGGGATCTAATGAAGCTTGGGCAGCTAAGGCAGCTAAAAAATATATAGATTCCGAAAAAATTGAGTATGAAAAAATAATGGTTTCTGTGTTTGATATAGATACCCAGATTCATCCTGAATATTTTGGTAGATTAGCCCATGCTTATTTGACACATCCAAATCCTACGCGAGCAAGTTATCAGCCAATACCAACTTTCAATAATAATATTTGGGATGCACCATCTGTTGTTCGAGTAGTTGCAACTTCTACGACTTTTTGGCAATTGATGGAACAGGGTAGGCCAGAGCGACTAGTTACATTTACGAGTCACAGTATGAGTTTCAAGGCTCTTGTAGATATCGGTTTCTGGGCTACTGACCATGTTTCCGAAGATTCTAGGATTTTTTGGCAATGCCTGCTTCATTACAATGGCGACTATACGACTGAGCCTTTGTTTTTCCCAGTGGCCATGGATGCTTGTCTAGCTGAGACATATTGGAAAAGTATGCAGAATCAATACAAACAGCAGCGTCGCTGGGCCTGGGGAACAGAGAATTTGCCATTTGTGATCTATAATTTTTTGACGAAAAAACGTAAGAAAATTAAGCTTTTTGATAGAGTATTCTGGTCTTGGATTCTGTTTGACGGAGCTATTTCTTGGTCTACTAGCGCTTTGATCATTGCTGTTATTGGCTGGTTGCCTTTATTGGTTGGAGGGGAGTCTTACACGACGACAGTTTTTGCACAATCACTTCCCCAAGTTGCTCAAATTCTCATGACCTTTGCTATGGTTGGTATGATAGCTTCTATGTTTGTGACTATTTTGATTTTGCCACCAAGGCCACGTAAGTATACTTTTTGGCGGCATTTTGCTATGGTTTTGCAATGGGCATTGTTGCCAATTTCCACGATATTTTTTGGATCATTTGTTGCACTAGACGCTCAGACCAGGTTAATGCTAGGGAAATATATGGGATTCAATTTGACTCCAAAAGCTCGATTGCAAGATAGTGGCAAGGCTTCTATAAAGACAGAAAGTTCCACATAATTTATGGCTAATTGGATTTATTTCTATCTAATACCTTTCATAATTGCTTTTGCAATTAGTTTTTTTATTACCCCACTTGTTCGCAAACTTGCTTTGCGCTGGGGTGTAGTCAAAGAGCCTCGTCCAGGATTTGCGCAAGACATTCACAAAGGGAAAATTCCTCTGATGGGTGGGATAGCGATTGTTATTTCGTTTTTTGTACTAGTTGGTTATTACGCTATTTTTACAGAGAGTCTTACTAGTGGTTTTCTGCTTCCAAAGTATCTTTGGGGGATTCTAATTGGTGGACTTATTCTGTTAGTCGGATATGTTTTGGATGATAAATATGACCTATCGCCAAAGTGGCAATTCATCCCGGCAATATTGGCGACTATAGTAATTATTGCCAGCGGTATTGGAATTGACTTCATGACAAACCCAGTGGGCGAAGCGATTCAATTTGATACAATCAATTTTACATTGTTTCAGATAAACGATTTGCCTTATAGAATAGTTTTGCTTTCTGACTTGTTTACATTGTTTTGGATGATGGGAATGATGTTTACAGTCAAGTATATGGATGGAGTAGATGGGCTAACTTCGAGCTTGATGAGTGTTGGGTTTATAATCATATTTTTTCTAAGTATAACAGCCGGGGTTAATCAACCAGAGATAGCCTTTCTATCTATAGTCATGGTGGGGGCAATTCTTGGTTTTTGGCCCTACCATATTCCACCGGCAAAAATTCATCTAGGCGAAGTTGGCCCAATGTTTATGGGTTTTATGCTAGGTGTTTTAGCTATTTTGAGTGGGGGGAAAATAGCTACGGCTTTGTTAGTAATGGGAGTACCGATTATAGATACAGCTAGAGTGATAATCATGCGGATAATTAAAGGGCAATCACCTTTCAAAGGTGATGATACGCACCTCCATCACTTGTTGTTGAAGCTAGGGCTAAGCGCGCGGCAAGTTGTTTTGGTAATATGCTTGCCCTCATTATTTTTTGGTGTTTTGGCTGTGATTCTGCAGGGGTATGACAAATTTTTAGCGTTATTGATCTTATTTATCAGCATGGTAGTCTTTGTGACTGTTCTAGGTATATTGGTTACCAGAAAGACGCGAAGGCTTGACTCGCGTAAATAATACTGTTAAAATAGCCAAGTAACTAAAAAAAATTATGTTTGCAATTATCGAATCAGGCTCAAAACAATACAAAGTAGACAAGGGCGACTTAATCAAAGTCCAGCTTTTACATAAAAAGGAAAAAAGCAAAGTAACCTTTAAACCTCTGTTTATTTGGGATGGCAAAAAATCTCAAATTGGCAAGCCATATGTAACAGGTGAATCAGTTGAAGGGAAAGTAGTCGTGAGTGAAGAAAAGGCTAAAAAAATCAGAATAGTGAAACAGAAGCCTAAAAAGCGATACACAAGAACTATGGGGCACCGGCAGAAATATACTGTAATAGAAATTACAAAAGTCTAGCAATATAAAAAATCCTCGTACTACGAGGATTTTTTTGTTGGCACAATTTAGCTATATTCTTTGCGTCCCTCTAGCGCTCGGCTCAGAGTTGCCTCGTCTGCATACTCCAGGTCACCACCGACCGGCAAGCCGCGAGCAATCCTAGTAATTTTTACATCAGAATTATTGAGAAGTTTTGAAATGTACATTGACGTGGCTTCTCCTTCTGTGGTTGGGCTAGTTGCTAAAATTATCTCACGAGTACTTTCAGAACCCACTCGATTTACTAGGTCATCAATAGTAAGCTCTTCTGGCCCGATTCCGTCAATAGGGGAGATTGCACCTTGTAAAACATGGTAAACACCTCTAAATTCGTTTGTTTTTTCTATTGCTACTACGTCTAGCGGCTCACTTACTACACAAATTTCCTGCTGATCTCGGTTGTTGTCACTGCAAATTGAGCATGGATCTTGTTCAGTAAAATTATGACATTTGGAACAGTGCTTGATTCCCTTTTTTAGATCACTAAAAGCGCTAGAAAATTTCTTTAGGTCTTCATTGTCCTGTTTTAGTAAATAAAAAGCCAGCCGCTCGGCTGACTTTGGGCCAATTCCAGGCAAAGAGGATAATTCTGCTATTAGGTTTTGTATAGAAACGGGAAGAATATCCACATGATTTAGATAGAAATTTCTCCTGACTGTACTTTTTTGATCATTAGAGATTTTAGAGCCTTGAAACAGTTATCGATTGC
>CAYSJE010000098.1:0-3742 GCA_964431345.1 uncultured Candidatus Saccharibacteria bacterium | reverse complement strand
TACCAAACGTCTTTTTAGCGATAGTTGCTGGTATTTCTCAGTTTTTCCAAAGTTTCATGCTCTTGCGCATGAAAACAGATAAAGAAAAAGAAGAAGAGATAGAGAGAAAGAAAATAGCCAAAAAGAAGAAAAAGCCTGACTTTGCCGATACGGCCTCTAATATGACAAAGCAGATGACTTATGTCATGCCGATTATCACGGTTTTTATTGCCATGAGTTTACCTAGTGGACTAGCTTTCTATTGGATAGCGACTTCTATCTTTGCCATTGGTCAGCAATGGCTAATTCTAAAGAGAAAAGAAAAATTAGAAATAGAAGAAGAGTTAGCTGAGAAGGGTCAAATTACCCAAAAGAAAAAGAAATGAGCGAAGAAGAACAAAAACTAGTCAAAGATATTGTGAGTTATCTATGCTCATTTTTTGGTGAAAAACCTAAAATAAACTTTAATTTTGCCGAAGAATTGGGAGATACCGCGGAGGTTAGTTTAAAAGTAAAAAATCCAGAGAAACTAATTGGTGATGAGGGAAACACAATGATAGCTCTGCAGCATTTAGTCAGAGTCTTTTTTAGCCGACACTCAGCTAGAAGAGTTCGACTAAGCCTAGATATTAATAACTATCGCCGCGATAGGCGTGATTATCTCAAAGAGTTAGCAGTGAGCACAGCCCAGAAAGTCAGCCAAGAAAAAAGGCTTGTCGTTCTAAAACCTATGAATGCATTTGAGAGAAGGATTATTCATTTATCCCTAGCCGAAAGAAATGAAGTAAAAACAGAAAGCTTAGGAGAGGCAACGGAGAGACGAGTAATAGTTAAACCTACGATTTAAAATGACCTATAAAGCATCTGCCCTTATAAACAAAAAAGTTTCTATTAAAGGGTGCAAACAAAAAGAAAAGCTAATTCACTTTCTAATTCATCCTAATAATGGGTTAGTTTTAGGTGGGGTTAATAGGAATCAGCCTTTTGTAATAGAAAAAATAGACAAAGAAGGAATTATTGCGACTCCCCTATTAAAGAATGATAAAGAGCATTTCAATCTAGCCCTGCAGCAAAAAACCTTTGTCATAAAAGCAAAGGTAGAGACTGAAAGCGGCCATTATTTAGGGCGCGTAGTAGATTTTGAGTTTGATGATATTTCATGGCAAATTGAGAGAGTTTTTGTTTCAGATAAAGTTCTTTTTAGGGCACTGGCAGGGGCACTACAAATAACTCGGGCTGACATTTTAAGTATAGACAAGAATAAAATAATTGTTCGCGATGGATTAGTTAAGCGCGGAGCAGATGAAGAAACACAAGTAAAATCTGAGTACGTAAGTGTCGGGACTGGGGCAACGTTACTGGGGAAGTAGAATATGCTAAGAAAGAATATTTAAAACGAAGATTATAGTGAAATAGTCTCTGCTCTAATCACAATTCTTTTATTGTTTGTGCCAGCTGGCCAACAAGAAATTATTGAGAGAGAATCTCGGCCAGTTGTTTTCCGGAATATTTTGGAATCACTTGGATCGTAGTCATTCTTTCTTGAAGTAACGACATAGCGCAGCATAGTTGTATCACTGCTGATTACAATTTCATCACCGCGCTCTAGTCTATCTAAGTTTGCACACAAAGTATCATAGGCTCCATCTGATCCAAATGGTGGAGAACTATGGCAGAAAAAGTCGCTATCACCAATACTTCCTGGGAGTGGAGTGTTGTAATAATGGGCAAATCCATCTTTCAAATCTTCATAAATCTTATTTTCGTCTCGGGTTTGCCCCCAAACAATAGGAGCCTCTACTCCAATTTTCGGAATAGACATAGTATAAGATTCTATATCTGGGTTGATTCTAGCAACTTGGGCATCGTTAGGGTCAGAGCCACTGGTAATTTCTTGACCATCACTAATAGAATCGGAATCAGTATCGGCTTCTTTTGGATTTGTGCCATATCGCTCGACCTCCCAAATATCTTTGAGCCAATCTCCATCTAAATCAACTTTCTCCCTGAAATTACTATTTGGATCATAACCCTGCATAATTTCTGTCTTATCATCAAATCCATCCCCGTCAGTATCAGCCATATTAGGGTTGGTAAAGAAAGTCCCTGTTTCTGAATAATCAGGCAAACCATCGCCATCTGTATCTAGATTAGCTATTAATGATGCCTCTTTGTGGTTGCCATTATTGAAATTTGCTTTTTCTTTTTCACTTAACTCTTTAGCATCACCTATTTCTGTGGATTGGGTGCCGTTGCTACCAAACCAATAACCAACCTCAGCCCCCATTTGCCTATAAAGAATAAACAAAGGGGTAATAGCCAAGACTAAAAAGAGCACAAAAGTGATCCAAAAGATTTTCTTTTTGGCCTTTTTAGAAACTTCGTTTTTCATCTAAGTTAGCGGGAAATTTATTCGATTAACAATTTCTTTCGTAAGAATACAAGGGCTAAACCAACAGTAGCAGCGAGAACAGAGAAAATAACAGCTAAATCTAGAGAGCTTCCACCGGTTTTTACACTAGTCATATCTTCAGGAGAGGTTTCATCGCCAGTCTCTTCGGGGGCAGGAGTTGTGGTGACAACAACTGTTTTTATTGGAGTTTCTGCGGGGGTTACTGTAGATGTCGGAGTTGGTGTCGGAGTTGGCGTTGGAGTTGCAGCCGGAGTAGTAGTAACAGCTGGTGTTGCTTCTGGGGTTTCGGTTGTCCCAGCATCTACCTTAGTTTCTGTAGTTAATGGGAATGGCAATTCATTCTCATTGCCACTTTCTGTTTCTAAGGCAAGGCTTTCGGTAATCGTTATTACAGATGGGGTGTTATTGTTACTGATTTTACGGGATCCATTCTGAGCGAGAGTTGCTTTATTAGAAATTTCTATACTTGGATCTGTTTTATCACTTACTGTTACTTGGAAACGAACGGTTTCACCTTGCCCTGCGTTTAGAGAAATGCCTGAAATATTAACCATCTCTTCAGTAGAACTATCAATGGAACTGGTTGGGGTACTTAAAACCAAGAGATCACCGGTTCCTTGTGGGATTTCATCAGTAATACTTAAGCCGTCAATATTGTCATCAGTTATATTATGTAGAGTTAAGGTATAAGTAATTGTTCCACCAGTCTCAACGCTTTCTCCATTTGACGGGTCAGCTGTTTCTGAGAAAGTAACATCTTCTAAGCTAGGAAGCTTTGCAGTTGGAGTAATGCTTGGAAGAGGAGAGGATGGTTCTTTTATTGGCTGTTCTAATCCGACTAATTGGAGGGAGTCGTGATAAAGAGCAGCTGTTTGTTCTTTGAATCCGAAATAGCCGATTAGTCCTGCAGCCGCGATAACAAGAACAATAATTAGTAAAACAGTTAAGACTGGAGACATACGGCGAGATCGAAAGCTTTTTGGAGGTAGAATTGTTTTTGATTCTTTTAGTGGTTGCTTACCCTTTTTCCCTATTGGGCGGTCAGAAACCTTACTTGCCTTTGGTTGATCTGGTTTCACAGTAACCTTGCCATCTTTTGGTTTTTCAAAGAATTTATGGGCTTGGTCAGTTTTTCCAGCAACAAATGCACCAGCTGGGGCTGTGCCAGATTTAACCATTCGTTTTGGAGTAAATTTCTGAGGAGCAACAGGTGGTGCTTGAAAAGGCGGCAGGGGCGTTGTCGTCATTGCAACAATGAGATGGTTGTGCGGCGACTACCGAGGCCGCGACATTACCGACGTACCAGCGAAGAGCCTGAAACACTTCATCGAAAACAGTAGTTACCTTTAC
>CAYSJE010000097.1:0-3755 GCA_964431345.1 uncultured Candidatus Saccharibacteria bacterium | reverse complement strand
ATGTTCGAGAATCACCAGCACTTGATCTAATCAAGAGATTAAAAAAGCACGGAGCAGATGTAATTGGCTATGATCCTGAAGCTCAAGAAACGGCTAAGCAAGAGATTCCAAATTTAGCTACAGCCTCTTCAGTACTAGCCGCTGTTAAAAATGCTGATGCAGTAGTAATTGCCACAGAATGGGAACAGTTTGCAAAAGTACCACTAGCTAAAATAAAATCACTAGTTAAGAAACGAGTGATCTTTGATGGACGTAATTTACTTGATCCAGTAAAGGTTAAGAAGGCTGGTTTTGAATATTATTCAGTAGGGAAGCAGGCGATTAAGACAGAGCTGATTTAGATTTAGCAAGAAATAAATAGATTATGACTAGAACCCCAGCGATCCACAGCAAATAGGTCATATCAAAAAACAAAGAAACAAAGCCAGACTGCCATTTGTCTAGGAATATCAAAATGAAATAGGTTATTACTAAGCTTAAGGCTCCGTGAAGAAGTAAACTCTTAGCGGAGTTTTTTGTTGTCTCAATCATAGTACTTTTTTTATGAGTTCTTTTATCGCCTCGAAATTTAGTGGTGGACGTTTCAGGGTAACTGAAATATTCTTTAGATCAACTTCCTCGCAAGTTTTACTTATCCCTGGAATAATAATTGAAAATTGAATTTCATCTTCATCTGCATACAAAGAGTTAATTGGTGCTGAGTAGCTGTTTATAATATAATCCCCGTGGTTTTCAATGTTTGGCATATATCTTGCTAATGCAAAACTAGCTTCACTGAATTTTTCATCTTCTGTTTCCGGTAAAAGCTGGAATGTATAATCTGGCTCCGGGTTGAAATTCTGATGCAGTTCTGTAAACGAAAAATAACCACTTCCACTTAGTTTTACATCCCCTTGTTGTAATGTAATTTTGGCATTCCCATCATCTAAAACCTCTCTAAAACTCTGATAAATCTGCTCGCGCTTTTGGGAGGTATTTAGTGTAAAGATTTTTTTATCAATAATAATTTCCTGCAAAGCTTCGTCAGTATTAGCTAGAGCTGATAAGTTTTGTCCTTCAAAATCAATCTTCACATCACCCTCAAATCCATACAGCCAAATTTGATTTTTACTAACAAGCTTACTTAGAGTCGTTTCTATATTAGAAATAACTATAGATTCACCAAGAGAAAACTCGATTCTATACAAGCCTTCGTCAAGATTAGGGATATTGAAAGAATATGAAGCATTCTGACTTAGATCTAACTTCGTGATTTCTTGCCCTCTGAAATTTAAAACTCTAGCAAGTTTCGGTTCGTCTGGTAGGGGATCACCTATTTCTTCTTTCTCGAAGGAAAACTGAAGAGGCTCATCTTTGATATAGGTAAACAATGCATGCGACCCTCGAAGGCTTGTGGGTAATTTCTTAAGAGAAGTATTTGTTTGATAGCTTGGTAAAAAAAGCTGGGGAGTCGGAGCTGTAGGATGCACTGCTGTAATTTCGCCTTGCGGTGGAGAATTTAGAAATTCATCAATCGATTCATATTTTCTTTCTTTCTGCCATAATAGCAAATCTCCATCGGCAATATAGTCCCAATCTAAATCATCTAAGTATTCTTGGGACAATAATACTTCAGCAAAGTGTTGATTTGCCCCTCGTGGAATTCCTAGCTTAACTTCTGAAACAGATTCCGGACGATACAATTCCAAGCTTAGGTCTAGATTATCAAAGCTAAGAAGTGGTAGAGTTACATCAAAGTATGACCCATCATTCTTGATAGGTAAAACTAGTTGCCCATTGTCGTCATTTTTTAAGTTTCCGACTCTGTCACCCGGGTATATATCAGAAATTAGCCCAGTTTGTGACCCTGTTAAATCAAGTGTCGAAAACATTTGACCGGAAAGGGGAATGTTTACAAAAAACAGCCACAATATGAAAAGTAGCGGAAGCCCTACATAAATCAGAGTTGTTATTCGTCTATAAATCATACTCTTTAATGCTAATTTATCACTATTTGGGACTTTTGACAATCTCTCTAAAATCCCTTAAAATAGGAATAGTTAATCTGGCTGCCAATGCCAGTGGTTTAGTTTTAACAAAAGATAGATTCTGTGATAGCGAGTACAAAGATTCTCAAAAATAAGTTTTACCGGAATAGCTTCATTTTCATTGTTGGTAGTCTTACCGCTAGTGTTTTTGCTTATTTATTTCACTTAGCTATGGGGCGATTAATGTCGCCAGCTGACTACTCTATGGTAGCAGCCCTGTTATCTGTTTTGGCCATTATTTCTGTACCAACGGGCGTAATCAATACTGTTGCTATGAGATACTCTGCCCAGTACAAAGCAAAGAGCAACGATAGTTTGATTACTAAATTACAACACTTACTTAGTCGCAAGATGTTCATTTTTGGAATTGTGCTAACGGGAATCATGCTTATCTCCAGTCCTTTCATTGCAAAGTTTCTGAAACTAGACTCTGTTCTTCCAGTTATAGTTCTCAGCTTTGTTTGCCTTTTTATTTTCACAGCCCCTGTGTATCGTGGCATTTTGCAAGGTTTGCAGAAATTCAAAGGTTTGTCAATAAGCTTAGTGGCTGATTCTGGAATTAAATTTGCAGCTGGTGTTGCCCTGGTAATGGCTGGTTTTTTGATAAGCGGAGCTATTGGTGCTGTTGTTCTGGGGGCATTTGTCGGGTTAATAACGGCTTGGTTTTTCTTGAAAAAGCAAAAAGTTATAAACCCTGAAAAGAACACAAAAGAGCAAATTGACTTCCGCGGAATGCTCAAATATGCTATTCCAGTAGCCGTAGTTTTATTAGGAACAGCGTTATTTTACAATATCGACGTCATTCTAGTGAAACACTATTTTTCTGCTCAAGAAGCAGGATATTATGCCTCATTAAGCCAATTAGGTAAAATTATCATCTTTGGCACCGGGGCAATTGCTGGTGTCATGTTTCCAATGATTGTAGAAAAATATGAAAAAGGTGAGAGATACCAGGGTCTATTTTGGAAGTCCATTGGAATTGTCACTTTACTTTCTGGAATCGCTCTCGTGATATACTTTCTATTTCCCGAATTTGTTGTCGGATTATTATACGGGGCAGATTATCTGCCAATGGCTGGACTACTTGGATTTGTTGGGATTTTCATGGCTCTGTATTCTATTCTAAATGTTGTAGTCCAATTTTTTCTATCGGTTAAGTCTTACACCTTTCTTTATTCATTTATAATTGGAATGATAGGACAAATTATTCTGGTTGTTCTATTTCATAATACCATTGAACAGGTAATTCTAATGATGAACATTAGTATGGCATCAATTGCCATTGCATTATTTATTCACTATGCCTTCTTTAATCAAAAACTTAAAATCAAGAGAAAAGCTGTCGATTCTGGTTCCAGCCTTTAATGAATCCCAGAATATCGTTAAGACGATTCTCGCTTTAACCAAGTATCTAGACGAAAAAGATATCGAATATGAAGTGGTAATTGTCGATGATGGTAGCAAAGATAAAACTTTTAAAGTCGCTGAAAAATTAGGGGTTAATGTAATAAAACACCATAAGAATCTTGGAAAAGGAGAAGCTATTAAAACTGGAATTTCCCATACTAAAGAAGATATAATTTTATTTTTAGACGCAGATGCTTCCATTGTTAATTTTCCAACTCTATTTTATGCTATACCAGAAAAATACGATATGGCCGTTCATTTTCTTAATTGGTATAAATTATGGAGAAATCAAACAGGTAATTCTAAAAGAGAGTTATTATC
>CAYSJE010000096.1:1685-3755 GCA_964431345.1 uncultured Candidatus Saccharibacteria bacterium | reverse complement strand
AACTTAAAAAAACCTCAACTTGTTTTTACAGGCTGGATTCCGTTTGCCAAAATGCCGACCTATTTAGCGGCTTCTGCCATCGGAGTGGTTATGCGAAGCAGTAATTTTGCTAATAATTTTGTGGTCACAACTGCCTTATTACAGATCTGGGCATCAGGCAAGCCAATGGTAGCTCCGAATCTAGAAGCCATCGCTGGAGTAACCAGAAATAGGCAAAACGGCCTACTATATGAACCTGATAATGCCAAAAATTTAGCAGGTCAAATAGAATTATTGTTAAGTGATGAAAATCTTGCAAATAAAATAGCAGCTAATGGGACTGCCAGTACAGCAGATTTTGAACAAAGTCATATTGGAAAAAAATTAGCTCAAATTCTGATAAGAAAATATATGAACTATAAATCAAAAGTGGAAAAGATATGAGGCAAAGCCACACTCACAAAAAATATTCTGTTATCGTTCCAATATATAATGAGGATGGGAACGTAACTGAATTGCACCAACAGATTACTAAGGAAATGAAATCTATTGGTGGCGGTTTTGAAATAATTTTTGTTAATGATGGATCAAGTGATAAAACAGCAAATGTTTTGAAAGATTTATCTCCATTAACCGTTATTAATTTTCGTAAGAATTTTGGGCAGACTGCGGCTTTGGATGCTGGTATTAAGCAGGCATGTGGCGATTTCATTATCACCCTTGATGCTGACCTGCAAAACCCTCCAAGTGAAATTCCTAAATTGGTAAAAGCATTACACAAGAAAGGGGTTGATGTCGTTTCTGGTTGGCGAAGGGACAGAAAAGACCCTCTTTCAAAACGACTTTCTTCTCGTTTTGCCAATGGACTACGTTGGATATTAGTCAAAGATGGAATTCATGATTCTGGTTGCACTCTAAAAGTTTACCGCAAAGAGTGTTTTGATGGCTTGGATCTTCACGGCGAGATGCATCGTTTTATTCCTGCGATATTAAAAATTAAGGGGTTCAGGATAGCTGAGGAGGTTGTTTTGCATAGACCAAGGGTTCATGGAAAAAGTAAATACAATGGGACAAGATCCTTGAAGGGTTTTGTTGATATGATTTCAGTTTGGTTTTGGCGAAAGTACAGTGCTCGTCCGATGCACCTTTTTGGCGGGCTAGGGGTTTTGTTTATCTCGATTAGTCTAGTGCTTGCAGGTATAGCAATTTACCGAAAAATATTTTTTGGCGAAGATCTTTCTGATACTGCAATGACATTGTTTTCAGGTTTTCTGTTTTTATTTGGCATTCAATTTTTTATATCTGGCTTGTTAGCCGACATGATTATAAAGAGTTATTATGCCAAAAATAGTTCTACTAACTATTCAATCAAGGATATTAAAAAACAATGAGGGTTTTGTTTCTTAATTATGAATTTCCTCCACTTGGGGGCGGAGCTGGCCAGGCGACTTTAAACATACTTAAACAATTTGCCAGGCAAAAGGATTTACAGATAGACCTAATTACATCTTCACCTAATAATGCGGAGACGAAAAAAATTGCCAGAAATATTAATGTTCATGCGTTAGATATTGGTAAGGATAGAAAAAACATTCACCTCCAATCACAATCTGATTTACTTAAATACTCTTGGAAAGCGTTTTGGTTTGCCAGAAATTTAAGGAAACAAAAAAGATATGACTTGATTCACGCTTTTTTTGGTATACCTGGGGGCTTTTTAGCGATGTTTCTAGGTATACCTTACATTGTGTCGCTACGAGGCTCAGATGTTCCATTTTATAGCAACAAATACAAACTACTCGATCTCATTTTTTTCAGAAATCTTAGTCGATATTTCATTTGGCACAAAGCGAAAGCTGTGATCGCAAATTCAGATGGACTGCGACAACTTGCGTGGAAATCAAGTCCAAAGCAGAAAATTAGTGTAATTCCCAATGGGGTAGATATCAAAAAGTTTTATCCAGACACAGTGCGCCGAAATAGAGATTTTACGATTTTATACAATTCAAGATTTACTGAGCGAAAGGGGATTAAGTATCTGATAGATGCATTTATCCCTTTTAATAGAAAGTACCCAGAAACAAGATTGAT
>CAYSJE010000096.1:0-1675 GCA_964431345.1 uncultured Candidatus Saccharibacteria bacterium | reverse complement strand
TCTGGTAATTTAGAAAATGAAAAGAAGGGCAGGGTGAAGAAAGCAGGAATTACTAAGCAAGTAAATTTTCTTGGCTATCTGGATCCGAGCACGGCCGCAATTGCTGAAAACTATCGTCGATGTCATGTTTTTATCTTACCATCTCTGAATGAAGGTATGAGTAATTCACTTTTAGAGGCTTTAGCTTCTGGGCTACCTGTTGTTGTGACAGATACTGGAGGAACAAAAGAATTGGTAAATAATGATAATGGGATTCTAATTCCGATGAAAAGTTCTGAGGCAATCTACGAGGCGTTAGAGAAAATTTATAAGAATAGGCAAGCAGTAGAAGACATGGGAAAGAAAAGTCGAGAAGTAGCTGAGAGGATGAGTTGGGGAAATACAGCGAATTTATATCTGCAATTATACAAATATGCAAATCAATCGAGGTAACTTCCAGAGCAATATAATTTTCTTAAATAAATGCAATCTACGGAAAAGTGATTTGGTTTTAGAAATTGGCTCTGGTACTGGTTATCTAAAGAAGTACTTAGAAAATCGAAAGCATACGGTTATAGGAACTGAAATTAACGATGAGTACATAAAATTTGCCAAGGAGAAATATGGAGTGACGCTACAGAGAATGCATGGGACAAATATTAGATTTCCAGATAATCATTTCAATGTGGTTATGAGCTTTGACGTTTTTGAACATATTCCCAATAGCGACAAGCATCTAAGAGAAGTTTGGCGTGTTTTGAAAAAAAACGGGTATTACTTGCTACAAACTCCAAACAAATGGAGTAATATACCTTTCGAAATTATTAAGACAAGAAGTTTAGTAAAATATCGGAAGTATCATTGTTCCTTATATAATTATTGGCAGCTAAAGAAAAAATTTATCAAAAATGGTTTCCAAATTGATTTTGTAAACGTTCCGGTAATAAACAGGTACTTCCGACGAAAGCTGAAAAAATCCTTGGGAAAATATGGTTTGTTTTTTTTGCACATTGTTAATCTAGATAAGCTTCCTCTTCCCCTGAGAACTAATTTTTATATAGTCGCCCAAAAAGTGATTGAATAAACAGATCGGGGAAAAGTCGTTAACTGATAATTTATGTCTAATATACACGATAAAAGTATAAGCTTCTTAACCATTGGCGATCGCAATTTTTTTGATACTATATATTTTTCGAGACAACAGGCGTCAAAGTTGTACCCCAATGCAGATTTCTACATCTATGACTGGGGGTTTACACCAGAGCAAACGAAAAAACTGAATAGTATTCCAAATACAGTTATTTTGCCCTGGGAAATACAACAGCTGAAGCTGGATATAGGATTCTATACCTTTCGAAAAAAAATTACTATGGGAATCCCAGTTTTCTTGCGAAAGAACAGCCTCCCTTTTTTCCGGAAGAAATACTTGGATAATTGTTTTGCCACAGAGGGGAAATTAGTTAACAAGGTGTTATGCTATCAAGATTTTATCAGTAAATTTAAGCGGAATTTTATTTTTCTGGATGGTGATGCTTTTCTGATAAACAGACTCGACGATTCTATTGGAGATAACTTCGATATAGGAGTCACTATTCGTCGACAGAGTGAGGTGAACTACAAAAAAGGAGAATGTGCTGTTCTAAATTCTGGTGTGCTGTTTTTTATGGGTGGTTATGAAAAGAATAAGTCGTTTGTC
>CAYSJE010000095.1:0-3788 GCA_964431345.1 uncultured Candidatus Saccharibacteria bacterium | reverse complement strand
TTGAAATAATTAGGCGGTCTGATCTACCGATACTTGGAATTTGCGCTGGGCATCAATGCTTAGGAATGGCTTATGGATTCACACGGGCAAGAAGCATGGGTTGGTTTGATTTGTCAGCTATGGGTGATAAGAAAAAGCGAACTCGAATCAAGATTTCTAAGAAAGATCCAATTTTCAAAGGCATGGGTGATAATTTCACAGCTCCAGAAATTCATAGCTGGGCTGTAGCTGAGCCGGCTTCAGAATTTACGAGCATTGCGCATTCTACTTATATGCAAGTTCAGAAAAGTACGAAGCGATTTATCTATGGCACTCAATTCCATCCAGAAATCAAAGTATCCTATAATCACGGTAAGAAGCTGTTAGGAAATTTCTTAGAAATGGCTTTGGAGAAGAAATAGTCTTGTGGTATTTGGGATTCAATAAAAAAACCTGCTAAATTCTTTGAGCAATAAGCTTAGGAATCTAGCAGGTGGTTCTCAGTGACCAAGGGTTGTTTTAGATGCAACCATGGTCGATTGATTGACTGATTTGTTTTCAAATCCGTTGAACTCTATCAGTGGTACACTGACGAGTTCTCCACCAAATCGGAATCTTACATATTTTTTTGATTCAACGTTTTGGATAACGGGATGCTTCGTGTACATTACGAACTCATAGATCCCAGTGTATGGGATCTCTACCCCCCTCCATCTGCATGGGGGGGGGTATGTTCTTAGGACTACTTGTGGTGTGTACCCGTAGTCCAATAATATCTTTTCCCCTGGGAAACCGATGTAACTCAATTTTCCTTCTAAGGGGAATGATTTACAGCTGAAATGAGCCCAAATATCAGGGCTATCCTTTTCGAATAACCGGGTTTTCCCGGTGTACCCAACAGCTGCGTAGTCCTTATTTATGAGACCGGCACAGTCTATGAACGGTCCCTTCAATCTATAAGGTAATACACCCGCCTGGCTAGACATAACTGTAACATATTCCGCGATTTCGTCGGGAATATGATCTGCCAGATACTGGGAGGTGTGGATACCCAGCCATAATTCTCTTCGGGTTAGGTTTTTCACCTTATCCTCCAAAAACGTGATGTCGTCAAAGGCCCAGAGGGCCTCTTCAAGATAGGGGATGTCTACCATAACCTTTTCTCCTGGTACATAATTGTGGGGAAGTAGGGTCAATATCCCAATTATTGAAGCTGTAAAAACGAGAGACACCTGGCCGGATGATTGTTGCGATCTTGGGAGCAGTTTTCTAAGGCCACAATACCCCCTCTCTATCAGCTGAAATAGATTGTCAACTGACAAAAGGAGTAAAGGTAAGATGGGTACCAAGAAACGGAAGGAACCCATATGAGATCCATCACCTCCTACCCCAATGATAAATCCCAACTGAGTAAAGATAGCGAGCAGTGCGTATTTTCCCGGATTTCCCCAATTTCCCCGGTACACAGAAACAATTATCTGCCAGGCCGTGATACCGAATAGTAATGCGAGCAGCGTACTTGATTTGAACGCCTTTAGTAGATAAAGAAATCCGTTCCCTCTTACAATTTTTGATAGCACAGTTAGTGATGCGAACAGCGGATTGCTGTCACTTGCCCATAGCCTGCTTAATGATTGCCCGCCGAGTAATCCAGCTTCATGGAAATGTGATTTAGCAATGACAGTGTTCGGCAACCATTCCCCAAAATAGAAAAGCCGTGTACAGACAAAAAGGCTGAATGGTAGTACGAATAATAGCAGGAATACAGTAATTGCCTTTTTTAGCCTTTTTTCTTTCCAGGCATCCCATGTAGCAAGTGCTATCAGGGGGAGCACAAAGAATACTCCCTCAGGTCTCGTCAGGGCAACTGCCAATGAGGCGACCATGCCCCAAACAACTCTCTTGCGACAAAACCAATAGACCGTAGCTGTTACAGCGAGGGTATACAGAGCTGTTTCCAATCCATTTACTCTGTATTGTGCAAATACCAAACAGCTAGCTAGTAGAAATGCCGGTACGTACCAGAATCTTTTCCCCTCTTCTCTCTTCCAATGGTATAGAAGTAATACGCAGGTGAGCGCTGCAAGGATATTGACCCATAATGCAATTAGGGCAATATCGGTTAACTCTGTCGTCTGAAATAGCCAAGAGCAAGCAGCTGCTATTGTCAACAATGAAGGATTTGAGTAGCCCTCAACGCGAGGGCCTCCGGGATACGAGACTAATCCTTCGCCTCGTACCAAGCTTTGAACGTAGCGATACGTGATGAACGCATCGTCTACATAACTTTCTGTGACAGAGAGTAGTGTAGTTAGCCCAAAAACCATTATCAGTGTGGTCAAAATCACGAGGTTACTCGAAATTCGTATTCTTCCAAAAGTTTTCATTTTTTCCTCCTACAGAAAAAGTGTTAAAAGAAATGTACAATTAGTTATTGTTATATAAACACGAATATTAATCTCTGTCAAATTGTTTCTATTTTGCAGGTAGGGGTCATATAAGGGTATTAGTGAATATAGAAAATAAATTTTGCTTGATATTTAATGCTAGTTATCTCATAATCAGGTTATGAATAGGTCACTAATACTAGCAAAAGAAATAATACTTGCCTCATTTAGGAAGACAACCTTTCCTAAAAGTATTTCGATTGATGTAACTAATCTCTGTCAAATGAATTGTCAGCATTGTTATTTTATGGCACAAAGGCATGAAAAAGAATTGCCTGATGAGGCTTTGCTAGCAAAGATTAGAGAGATAAAAAAACAGTATCCAAGTATTATTCATGGTACATGGGTTGGGGGAGAGCCACTACTGAGAAAGGATCTAGTATATGAAGGCCTGAAACTGTTTCCATTTAATTTCATAGTAACTAATGGCCTAATTGAATTGCCAACTTGGAGGAATTGCTCTTTTACAATTTCGGTTGATGGGACCAAAGATTTCTTTGAAAAAACGAGAAAAGCTGGTGTTTATGATGAGGTTAAAAAAAATGCTGATCGCGATGACATTAAGCTAACCGTGACATTTTGCATTAGTAAGATAAATAATGTTTGTATTGAAGATTTTGTAGATGAATGGAGTCACACAAAAGTTCCTGGTATTAACTTTAGTTTTTATACGCCGGTGAAAGGAGTCCCTGATGAATTTAAGCTAACTCCTCAAGAGAGGGATCCAATTATCAGACGAATTAGAAATCTAAAACAGGAATACAAAAATTTTATTGTTAATACCGATGATTGCTTGAAGTTTCTTACATCTGAATATAGCCATGACGTTACAGATAATTGCACTGGAGCTAAGACTATGCTTTTTGTTAAACCAAATGGTGAAATAAATGAGCCGTGTGCTGTTGGACCAAATCCTGATTGTGATAATTGTGGAAATTTTATGCCATTCATGGTGCATTCTGTTCTTAATAAGACTAGCTTGAAGAATATAAACAATTTCAGGAAACATTTTTCTTAGAGTATAATATTACGTTATAGATTCTTTGAAGTGACTAAGAAAAAACCCTCTCGATCTGGCAAGAGGGTTCGGTTGGCATACTTATTTTTGATAGGCTATTAGGGAGAGTCAGAAGACATTATGGTAAAGATTACCGTACATGCCCACTTCTCAACCCCAGCAACGGTTCTTTTTTTCAAACCGTCTAACTTCCACTGGATGCTCAAGTTATCCTGATTTCCTGGTATAGCATCTTCACATCCTTTAATAACTGTAGCTTCAGAGGACTCTAGTTTGGTATAGCCCGCGGAGGTAAGTTCAACAAGTAAGTGCAACACTCTGGTAGAATAGAGTGTATGAGATAT
>CAYSJE010000094.1:0-3833 GCA_964431345.1 uncultured Candidatus Saccharibacteria bacterium | reverse complement strand
GATAGGTGACCTACTGGTGGTTGGTTATGCTCGCTCAATTGATCCAAAGGGGTTATGGTTGATTGCCGACTTTGACACGACTCCAGTTGAAGAAGCAATGATTTTCAGTCTGGGGAACAATCATGACTTGCCGAAATCATCGAAATGACGAGTTTTGCACACAAGTTGTGCAATAGAGTTTGAAACTATGAACAATGCATTAAAAGGAGGTATGAGATGAGAGTAATTGAAATGAAAAGAAATGGGTTTCCAAATAAAGCAGACAAGGCAAAAATCGAATGGGAATCAAATTGTGAAGGCTCTGGTATTAATGAAGATCTGGAGATGGGGTGTGATGGGATGATTAAAGCGCCACGAAGGGAGGGAGATGTCATCATTCTTCCCGAATACTACGATTCAGAGTTTTTCTGGCTTGATGATGAGCAAAGGCAGTTTATATTTACACTTTCTAATGTAAACTTCTTTGGAGGCACAGACGAAAATCCTTTCCTGGTACGCTTGAAAAACAGTAGTGATCTGAAGAATTACCTTTTGCATGGTGATACAGAATCATTTTTTGAGAGATTGAACCCCATTGACCATGCCTTGCGGAAAGACAATAACTGGCGTCGACAGGGAGATATTTTTGGATATCTAAGTCCTTTTACCATTGATGAAGTTGATAAAGGATTCAAAAACTATTCTGCATTAAGCAGGAAAATGTTTTCCAAGGAATCTGAAATAAAATGTCATATTACTAAGCAAGAAAAGAAGCTATTCGAAACCCGCCATGTTTTTAAAGGGGGAGGTTGTGTGTAAGTACGGGAGAACTAGATATGTCTACTATAATGGTGTGATCAAAGCTCCTGACCATGAAGACCTGGATCTAACAAAGGATGGCAAGTTGTGGACGTTTACCCAGACACTAAATCTTTTTGATCCCAAAAATGCGGATTAGCTATGTGCTGTCAAATACATGGAAGGGAAATGCCTTGCTCCTGGTGTGAGACTGAAGTAGAAACCAAAGGAGTAGTGGTGTGCCGATTTCTGAAAGGATACGGCAAAGTGGTGATGGATATGGATACTGAAAAGGGGGAAATTGTAAGTATTCGTTATTGCCAGCTGGGAAATCCTGCGGATTTGGTTGGACGGAAATTGGCGGAATGTCCGACTCAGTGGTAACAGTGGAAGGAGAATAGACAAAGTAGAAAACAAAGAGGCATTGTATCAGTGATATAATGCCTCTTAAATTGTCTAAATCATACCTTGTAGATTGTAACGTGAACGTGAATGCAATCGCGAACGCGAATTCTAGTTTCTATTGGTTGTTTTTTGGTTAAATGTTATAATTATCCCATGATAGACATTCTAAATGACGTATTGATCGGTTTCCAGGAAGCCTTCACTACGGGACCGTTTGTTTATGTTTGGTTTTTTTTAGGAAAAACCTGGTGGCTTTTTGTGCCATTGTTTTTAGTGATGTCTGTTTGGTGGTATTGGGTTGATTATATAGAGACAATATATATTGTGCATGTAATGGATTTTAGACTTATCGCGGTGACTGTACCGAAAGATATTGTAGGAACCCCAAAGGCAATGGAACAAGTTTTTACAGCGGCTGCGGGTATGATGCATGGAATCACACTTGTAGATCATTATTGGGGTGGTATGGTATCTGAATTCTTTAGTGCGGAACTCGTTGGTATTGAGGGGCATATTAGATATATTTTCAGAATGCCCGCAGGTTTTATAGATCTATTTGAACCCAATATTGACGCTCAGTATCCGGATGCAGAAATAATGGAACGGGAAGACTATACTCAAATGGTTCCAGACGACTGGCTCGACAAGGGATATGACACTTGGGGAACTGAGCTTGCTTTGACCAGAGAGGATGCTTATCCACTTAGGACTTATCCAGAATTTGAAGAGAGAATTACTCAGGGTGTATTGGATCCAATGGCCGGGATAACAGAGCTTATGGGGCGCCTAGGGAAAGGTGAGCAGCTATGGGTGCAATGGGTTTGTAAACCAGTTGGGCCACATGAATGGGTGCCTGAAGGGGAAAAATTACGTGATGTTCTACTTGAAAAAGTTAGTCCTGATGAGCGTTCCAAGATGCTGGAAGCTTTAACTGCGCCTCTAAATCAAATGGGAAATATTGTTGAGCAAGCGATGGGTGGATTTGAACATATTCAAGGAGGTGATGAAGACGGTGGAATGCTGATGATGAGTCCGGATTTGTATAATATACTTCTAGCTTTAGATCGCAGTTTGAATAAACAAGGGTTTATGGTAAAAGCTAGAGTCCTTTATATGTCCAAGAATCCCGATACATTTATGATTTCTAGAGGAATTTCTGGATTCATGGGATATTTGAGTCAGTTTAATGCTCAGAATTTGAATGGATTCAAACCAGATGGTAGATCGAAAACAAAGATCGAATACTTTCTGAAAGACTATCGTTTGAAATTGCGTAAAAATGCTCTCTTGCAACGCTGTAAAACGAGATCGATGTGGAGAGGTTGTAAATTATTTATTTTGAATGCAGAAGAGCTGGCTACAGTTTTTCATTTCCCAATGCCTGAAGCTAAGGCACAAATGATTGAAAGGGTTGAGGCCAAGAAATCAGGTCCACCTCGTGATTTACCAATTGTTGGATAATATATGACGAACAAAGAAGAAATAAACGTTTTTGGAGAAACCAATTTCCGCAACAAGCAGGTGCATTTTGGTATTAAACCAGGTGATCGACTGCGTCATATGTACGTGATTGGGAAAACTGGAATGGGAAAATCTCATCTTCTCAGAACCCTAGCTTACAATGATATTCAAGCAGGGCGAGGTTTGGCGTTTGTTGATCCGCATGGTGACTCGGCTGATTGGCTTCTCGATTATATACCTAAAGACAGAATAAATGATGTTGTTTTTCTAAATCCAACTGATATTGATTTTCCAGTAGCCTTCAATGTTTTAGAAAAAGTTGACAAGAAATATCATAATTTAGTTGCGGATGGGCTAGTGGGGGTGTTTAAGAAAATTTGGGCTGAGTCTTGGGGTCCTAGATTAGAATATTTGATGCGTAATGCTATTTTGGCCTTGTTAGATTATCAAGATACAACATTACTTGGTGTTACGAGAGTCTTAATTGATAAGAGTTATCGAAAAAAGGTAATCAAAAACATTCATGATCCTGTTGTTAAGGCTTTCTGGGTGGATGAATTTTCTAAATATCATGATAGATTTTTGGTTGAGGCTATTTCTCCGATTCAGAATAAAGTTGGGCAATTCTTGTCTAATTCTATAATAAGAAACATTGTCGGCCAGCCAAAGAGTACCATAAACATGCGTGAGATTATGGATGAGGGCAAAATTCTAATTCTAAACCTATCAAAAGGGAAAATTGGTGAAGAGAGTAGTGCTTTGTTGGGAGCAATGATTATTACTAAATTGCAATTGGCGGCGATGAGTCGGGCAGATATTCCGGAGGAAGAACGACGTGATTTCTTTCTCTATGTGGATGAATTTCAAACGTTTGCCACAGAAAGTTTTGCGGATATCTTATCTGAAGCTAGAAAATATGCTCTAGGCTTGATAATGGCGCATCAATATGTGGAGCAAGTGCCAGAGGCAGTGACTAGTGCTGTTTTTGGTAATGTTGGTACAATTATCAGCTTTCGAGTGAGTGCAATAGATGCAGAAATGTTGGAAAAAGAGTTTGAGCCGATTTTCATGCAGAACCATTTTGTAAATCTACCAAAATATAGTTTTTATACTAAATTGATGATTGATGGGATTACTGGTGATGGATTTAGTGCTGCAACAATCCCAATGGAATTTGAAGCAGAGGGTAG
>CAYSJE010000093.1:0-3850 GCA_964431345.1 uncultured Candidatus Saccharibacteria bacterium | reverse complement strand
AATGAGATCTTTGCCAGAAATGTGGGTCAATAGAAAATAGAATTCGCCGTGGTAAAAAAACTCTGTTTCAGATGGTTTAGCTGCTGATTTTATGCAAAAAAAGCGGCCTGCTAAAAAACAAACCGCTCAACTAATCACTTTTCCCATTTCTCAGAAAAGCTATGGTTTTTGAGTTGGGATACTTATCCGAGGAGGGGGGAAAGGGATTGTCGTAACTTGTTTTGCCGGAAACAGAAAGGCTCTGCCATCCCAATAACCTTTCAGGTTTTTGGGAGTTTTATTGGTTAAAGCTATTTCTCCCTCAGGCTCTCGATGAATTGAAATTTGATCGGAGCTCGGATCGAGCTCCAAGATTAAAAGGAAATTGTCTTGTGCACCTTGTTGTTTACTTTCAATCTTACCTGGGGAATCTGCAGGTAAGGGTGGGAAAGGGAGGGTCGCATTCTGACCGGCGGGAACAACCATCCGGGCATTTCCCCAGGATACGATCAGTTTTTGATCAGGCATTTCATTTCTTATTTCTAGCCTCCCGCTAGAGTTTTGCCTGATATTTAAGTCTAGCTTTGCGGGATCCGTAATATGGATCCCCAAGAGAGTAGGCTGGATTTTAATTGGGGCCTTCTCGATCAGTGGCTGGTTCATGACCAGTACAATGACCGTGATTACCCCAAATATCCCAACTCCAAACATGGCCAAACCGAGAATAATCCAAGATTCGCCATCTCCGTTTTCATTCCGGGGGAAACCCCATTTCTGAGATACCTTCATTATTAAACCTCCTTGTTTGTAATAAAAAGAACTATTTGAACCTAGTATATCTAGATTCTCATTTGTAGTTGAACACATCAGGTTAGCATCGACTTATCTTTTTTGTCAATACTCTCGGCAAAGAAATAACTATGATTTACAGAATAAAACACGTAGTCAACTACAAAATACCAAACAGGTTCATGTTTATCTACTCTGGGAGGTTGAAAAAGCGTGGAGATTTGCTAAAATAAACTTCACATGCAAGATTTATTATCACAATTAAATCCCAGGCAAAAAGAAGCAGTAGAGACTACCGAAGGTCCGGTTTTGGTATTGGCGGGAGCTGGTTCTGGCAAGACTCGGGCGCTTACTTTTCGGATTGCTTATTTGATTGCGGTTAAGAATATTAAGCCGGAAGATATTTTAGCTGTAACATTTACTAATAAAGCTGCTCAAGAAATGCAGATGCGCGTGAGTAAACTTTTGCAAGGGCTTGCCCTGCGAAGCTCCGAGCGGCAAGCGAGGAGCGTAGCAGGGGGAACTTTTCATTCTGTCTGTGCCAAAATTCTGCGCCGAGAAATCGAAGTTTTGGGTTATGAACGAAGTTATACTATATATGATAGCTCAGACACACTGTCAGCCGTGAGAAAATGCATGCAAGAACTGAGTATTAGTACGAAGGACTATAATCCGCGGGCTTTCAGAGAAATGATTTCCTCAGCCAAGAGCGAACTCATGAATCCCAAAGATTATGAGACACACGCTCAAGGACATATTCAGGAATTAGTAGCTAGAGTTTATTACAGATACGCCAAATATTTGAAACAAAGCAATGCCTTAGATTTCGATGACTTATTAATGAAGACGGTAGAATTGTGGGAGAAATTCCCGAAGATTCTAGATAAATATAGAAATCAGTGGCGGTATGTATTAGTAGATGAATATCAAGATACTAATAGAGCCCAATATGTTTTAGTAAATTTACTAGCCAAGCAGCATAAAAATTTGTGTGTGGTTGGTGATGATTGGCAGTCTATATATAGTTGGCGAGGAGCAGATATTTCTAATATTTTAGATTTTGAGAAAGATTATCCCAATGCCAAAACTGTGATGCTTGAACAGAATTACAGATCAACCAAGAATATCTTAGAAACTGCCCAGCAAATAATTTCTCAAAACACCGACAAGAAAGACAAAAAGCTATGGACCGAAAACGAGTCTGGTGAGCCAGTGCAAGTCTACACTGCTCATGATGAGCGAGATGAAGCTAGATTCATAATAGAAAAGATCCAGGGTAGTGGTGAAAGGCTAAGTGAGTTTGTAATATTGTATCGGACAAATGCGCAGTCTAGAATTTTAGAAGAAATGTTGATGCGGGCGAGCTTGCCGTATAATATAATTGGTTCACTAAAATTTTATGAGCGCAAAGAAATAAAAGATATGCTAGCCTATTTGCGTTTGGTAAATTCTTTTTCTGATCGGGTGAGTTTTGAGAGAGTGATCAACGAACCACCGCGTGGAGTAGGCAAAGTCACGCTGGCTAAAATAGAAGCACTGGCTTTCGGCAAGACTTTGGCTGAGGCAGTCCAAGCTGTGAAGCCAGAATTCTTTGACCTAATAGCAAAGGCCAAAGAGTATTTTGGGGATCATAGTGTAGCTGAGCTAATAGATTATGTTGCTCTAAATTCTGGGTACAGAAAAAGATTGCTAGACGGGACAGAAGAAGGAGAGGAGCGTTGGCAGAACGTTCAAGAATTAAAATCCGTGGCTCAAAAATATAAAAGTCTAAAGGGCTCTGAAGCTCTAGAGAAATTCTTGGAAGAAGTGGCCTTGGTTCAAGATACGGATCAGTTGAAGAGTGGTGACCAAGTGACTTTGATGACGTTGCATTCTGCTAAAGGTCTAGAATATCCAACTGTATTTATGGCTGGGATGGAAGAGGGATTGTTTCCGCACGCGCGGAGCTATGTTGATCAAGCTCAGCTCGAAGAAGAAAGGCGATTGTGCTATGTAGGAATGACTCGGGCTCAGAAAGAACTCTGGCTTACACATGCCACCTCACGCAAAATATTTGGTAATACGCAGTTTAACCAGCCTTCGCAATTTTTGAATCTAACTGATGCTGAGCGAACTGAGTCTAATTTTTCTGAAGATGATTTTAGCGCTGATATTTCTAACAAAAAACCTCCAGAAAATTCTGGAGGTGGGGGTATACTCGACAAAATTTTGGGACAGAGTGGAGAGGTTAGTTACGACGAAGTTGATGATGATTGATGTAGGGGCGCATGTGCCCGCCCTTTTTGTTAGGCCGCCAGAGGTTTGCCTACTTGCCGGTATTCTTCTAGGTCATCTCTGATTGGATCGATGATATCTTTGGCTGAAAAGAAAACTAAATTCTCCCGTGGGTTTTTAGCCAAACCAGCTTGGTACAAATCTAGGAGATTGTCGGCACTCAATCCAGATTGCATGTAATCTGGCAGTCCTTTTTTAGCGAGTTCTTCTCTAAGCAATTCTCCTTCTAGATAGAAGGAACCTAGGCTTGAGCCAATGTAGGGTGAATCTTTCTCCATTCCCATTACTCCATAGAAAGGGCGAGTAGAATAACTGAAGTCATCTCGGATGGCTTTTTGTATTATGTCTTTTGTTTCTTCTTTATTTAGATGCAGACCAGCTTTGGCATTGGCTAGAATTATTTCTAGATTTGGTTTGTGCATGGCTTTGAAGCAATCTTGGAAACTTCCGCCTTTCAATCTTTCAGCTAATACAAAAACTAAACGTTGATTTCCCGCAACATCTCGTCCGAACATATCTCCGGCTAAATCAGCTTCCGCGTGGGTTGCGCCGCCTTCAGCATAGATAGAGGACTGCCCATAACCGTGAGTGGTCAAAAGCTCTAGTTTGTTTTCGCCAGTAATGTGGGAACGATTGTAAGCTTGATTTACGTGGGTCATTTCATGGCGCAGGGTTGGTACGGCATTTTCTAGTCGAGCTTGGTAATTAGTTGTGGCGACCAATTCCTTTTTTGGTGAAGAAACATAGATAGTAGTTGTAGCAGCAGATGCCCTTGCCTTCCAGTCTTCTTCATCTAGGCCCAGATGCT
>CAYSJE010000092.1:0-3861 GCA_964431345.1 uncultured Candidatus Saccharibacteria bacterium | reverse complement strand
TACCCCTAAGTTTCACAAATTCTTCGATAATGCCGCTATCTTTGATACCTCGCTCAATTTCTTTGCTTTTCATTTGACCACTCATAAATCGCAGGGTGTCTATTCCAAAAGCCCAAGCCCCTGAGAGAGCACGCAAGCCTAAATACGCACTTGTTTTTAGCTGCTTAGGTAAATAGGAACCAAGCCCTGCTTTCATACTAAACTGTTTACGACTTGGAACATCTTTGCCTTCTTCCATCTTCTGATATTTTTCTTGAACAAATTTTGGAAGTTTCTTGAATTTTTTTGGATCTAGTGATTTTACTTTTTCGTATGTTTGCAATTCTCGCAAAACTTCGCTTTGAAAGCCTTTATTATTAATAATTAATTCGATATTTAAATCTCTGAGCGCTGTCATATGATCCCAATTCCAAACAATTCCTTTAAGACGAGCTATTTCTTCTGGATGCTGGATCATTTTGTAAAGCATGCCCTTCTTGAACTGATTGCCATATTCTCCCATGAAACTACTAGCAGGATTGTCTGTGAAATTCATGTCGATATTTTGCGATCGCAATTTATTAGAAAGTTCACGTTTAATACTACCCAGCTCCCCTTGCAAAGCCTTTTGCCCCTGGGGGCTTTGTTCAAACGCTTGGCAAGCTTGCGGGTTTTTGTAATCTACATTGTATTTAGCATACAAGCCTTCTAGTTTGGCTTTAGTAACTTGGACTTCTTTACTAATAGGTGCTTGCTCACCTAATAATCTTTGCCCTAAATGTTTATGATGCTTTACATCTCGCTCTGCACTTCGAAGTAAAGTATTTAGCAAAATACCTTGAATAACTCTAGCCTTTTTATCACCTTGGGATGCTTCTTTGATAATTTCTTTGAAACCAAATTGTTCTGTTTTTGGACCAAAAGATCCCTGACGCTTACTGCCAAGGATTAGTTCGTTTTGATCACTAATTTTGTTCAAGAAACCATCGATACCTTCTCGGACTTCTTTTATTTCTGGTTGTTGTCCTTTTTCGCCTTTAGCAAATAATTTCTTAAAGCCCTTTAGAGTTTTGTGGTTTTTTCTACTTGACCAAAAAGCACCAACAACATCGCGAGTCATCTGAAAAGGAGCCTTGGCTATATGCCAAAGTGCTTTCGTCCCTCGTTTTATAACTTCCTTCCCAAGATAACCAAGTCCCTTTTTTGATTCGAATGTTTCAGGGTCAACTTCCATTAGCTCTTTAACTCGTTTTTGCATATCTCCCACTGTTTCTCGCTCTGCAAACGCCGCGGGATCTTTAGCAATTTCCATATCCTGAATAACTCTTTTTGCATGCTCCTGAAACTGGGCATCAGTAAGATTACCTTGATCAGTAATCAAAGTTTTATCTATATTCTTCTGTAATTCTTGGGTATAAACCGCAAACTGCTCTGGACTCAGATTATTCTTACCCAACTCGCGAATAGCCTTATCAATTTTTGTTTGATCTGGATTAGATAAATCTTCCTTATTAAGCGTTTCAGAATTCTTCATCTCCCAAGCTTTGTTGTTAGAACCTCTTTCCATAATTATAAATATTCATCATACTCACCCTGCTTGATCCTGAGCCGAAAAGCTCTAAGCACGGCTTTCATTTTATTATCATATTCAGGAATAAGTTTGCGATATTCTTCTTCCCTTTTAGAAAATACTTGGTCTTTTTTGCTAATATCTATTAGTTTCTGGACTTTTTCTTTGCCAGCAACTTCGAATAAAACAGCCGTGCTCTGATCTAGAAAGTCATCTATAATAGCCAGTTTAAAGCGGTTTTGAGCTGATTTAGGCGCTTTTTCTAATCCTGCCCATAATAAAAACTGCTCAGCAGCAGCTACTAAAAAAGAATTACCAACTAAGTTTGGATAATCGATTTTTTTCATTTTCTTGTTCTCAAATGACACTAGTCTAATTATAGCATATATATGCGAAAAAGCAAGGTAGATTTTTGGCACTGTTCACGTTATGGTTGGTATTTTCATTTTTTTCTTAATATTTCAGAACATAGAGATAATACGCTTTTTGGACTAGAAACCCCTCTAAATGTTTTGAGCCTTGCCTCTAATTGCCCCATAAGATTCTCAATCCTGTTTGAGGTGCGGGGGATAGTTTCTGGATTCTTACTAAACATATATATCTGAGACAAAGTTTTAAAGATGACTTGGAAAGCCTTCTTTTCTCTGTCATAAAAAAGGGCATAGTTTTCTTCAATCTTGCTTTGTAATTTCTTAGCCTCCTCAAGAGATTTGCAGAAAAGGGCTAGCTTGCGAACGATATACCATATCTCTTTACCACGTTCGGTTCTAAATGCATATGATCCAAGCTTGTTTGAAGTGTCGCGAAGTACATGAGCAACACATCTTTGGTGTGGGGCTTCTGGAGCAAAATCATTGATCGATGCCCTTATTGACCCGTGCCAATCTGACACAATACCCGCTAAAATAGCGGTTTTTTTAATCTTTTGAAGTAGAAGGTCATAACCATATCGTATCTCTGTACGGGGCAGCATAGTCCAACAGAGAGGGTGACCTGTATGAGCATCTTGGGCAACATACAAAGTGTATGGGTTCTTCTTGAAGCGAAAGTGTTTACCGTCGAGGAGAAGAACTAATTTATTCGGGATTGTGTGACTTGGATGTAGAATCAATCCACCTAATTTGTGTAATTTTAGTGATCGTTGTACTCTCTGGAAAGCACAGCCTGTACTGACATTCCATCTCTTTGCCAATCTGCGATACGTTGATCGATCTTCGAGATAAGCTACTAAATGCCTGCGATCTGCTTTACCTTTCTTTGAGTGTGGTCTAAATGTATATGAACAGGACTTGCAACGGTATCTTCCTTTTCCATACTTAATGGTCTTTTTGTGACCACATTTTGAACATTTTGGACTGTTTTTTTTGAAACATGCATTGGATATATACTATATTTAGCTAACAATAGCTAAATAGTAACACTTTTACCAACCATAACATGAACAGTGCCAGATTTTTGCTTGACATGTGAATAATTTACTGCTAAATTTATTTATACAAGGCTCCCGGCGTGAAATACCGCTCGGGCTTAGACCACAGCCTCAAAACATCTTTTTGATGGGCGTGGTGCGCCCATTTTTTATTTATTTACTCAAGTTAACCCTCTGAAAAATATGCAACGTTACGAAATCATGTATCTAGTCTCACCAAAGACTAAAGACGAAGATTTAAGACCATCAGCTGATCAAATCCAAGAATTGGTCAAAAAAAATGGCGGTAAAATCATTGAAGAAGTCGAATGGGGCAAGAAAAAACTTGCTTACCCTATCAATCACTATCGCCACGGATTTTACTATATTCTTTATTATGATTTGCCTGCCGACAAAGCTGCTAGCCTAGAAAATGATTTGAAACTAACTGATTATTTGCTAAGATATTTAATCACTAAGCACACAAAATTCACTTGGAAAGTTTTGGAAGATAATAAGAAAAAAGTAGCTGAGAGAGAAGCAGCCGCAGCCAAGGAAGCAAGTGAAGCAAAAGACAAGGACAGTAAACCTAAACTTACTGTAGAAAAAATCTCTACTGGCAAACCAAAAGAAGAAAAAGCCACTAAAGATAACAAAGAGGAAAAGACAGAAGTAAAAGAAGTGAAAACTGAAAAAGAAGAGATTAATAAAGATGAAGACGAAAAGAAAGAAGTTGAAGCAGAAGAAAAAGCTGAAGCCAAAAAAGCTAAACAAGAAAAGAAAAACAAGAAAGAAGACAAACAAGAAAAGGCCAAGCTCGATGAGTTAGACAAAAAGTTAGACGAAATTTTGGACGACGAAATAATAGAATAATCATTAATGAGGTACTGGCTTTCAAAGCTAG
>CAYSJE010000091.1:0-3879 GCA_964431345.1 uncultured Candidatus Saccharibacteria bacterium | reverse complement strand
ACACTTAAATTAGAAACAAAATGTGTGGAATTGTCGGATACATTGGGAAAAGCAAAAATATAGAAAAAATCCTATTAGATGGATTGAAGCGATTAGAATACAGAGGCTATGATTCCGCTGGTGTAGCGATTTTGGATGGCGAAAGAAAACATCATAAACGATTAAAACGAGAAGGGAATGGTTCGGCTATAGATGATTTACGAGAGCAAATTAGTGATGATTTTTCTGAAGAATCTTTTGGAATTGCTCATACTCGCTGGGCAACACATGGAGAGCCGACTGAAAGTAATGCTCATCCCCATAGTGATTGTAGTAATAAAATCTTTTTAGTACATAATGGGATTATAGAGAATTATTCTACAATCAAAGATGATTTAATTAGAGCTGGGCATAAGTTTGAATCCGAAACTGATACAGAGGTTCTTGCGCATTTGGTTGAATCGAAATTTTCTGGTAATTTGGCAGAAGCGGTGCGAGAATCTTTGCTGGAAGTTAGAGGGACATTTGGTATTGCAGTAGTTAGTCCTGATGATCCAGATAAGATTATCGTAGCTCGTCAAGGTAGTCCGCTAGGGATTGGGATTGGTGATGGTGAGTTTTTTATTGCTTCAGACGCAGCGCCAATAGTTCCTCATACTAAGAAAATAGTTTACCTAGATGATGGTGAAATTGGAGTAATTGACCGTGAGAACTACCAAATTTCTCAAATCAAAAACAATAACTTGGTTGAGAAAGAAATTCAAAGTATCGACTGGGATTTTACTGAGGCAGAAAAGAGTGGCTATGAGCACTTTATGCTCAAAGAAATTTCTGAACAACCAGAATCGATCAAAAACTCTATGCGTGGGCGTGTTGATTTTAAACAAGGAGAGGTAGTTTTAGGTGGGTTGAAAGATCATTTTGATACTCTGAAAAAAATAAAAAAATTACACATTATCGCTTGCGGTACGGCTCTTTATGCGGGGCAAGTAGGAGAGTATATGATTGAGGAATTCGGTGGGGTTAGTGTAGAAACTGATTATGCTTCCGAGTTTAGATATCGTTCACCTGTGCTCAATTCAAAGGATTCAGCTTTACTAGCTATTAGTCAGTCAGGAGAAACGGCTGATACACTGGCTGCAATAAGGGAGGCAAAATCTCAAGGGGTTTTGACCCTAGGGATTGTGAATTCTGTTGGCAGTACGATTGCTAGAGAAACTGATGCTGGGGTTTATAATCATGCTGGGCCAGAAATAGGAGTGGCTTCGACCAAAGCTTTTACATCACAGCTTACAATTTTTGCTTTGTTAGCAATGTTTTTCGGTAGACAAAGAAATATGGATAAAGCAACCGGTCAAAAATTATCTCAGGCTCTTGAAAAGTTACCAAAACAGGTCGAGAGCATAGTTAGTCAAAGTGATAAAATTAAAAGCATCGCAGGGAAATATACGGACTTTTCTAATTTCATGTTTCTGGGTCGAAAATACAATTTTCCAATAGCCATGGAAGGAGCTTTGAAACTCAAAGAAATTTCTTACATTCATGCAGAGGGTTATGGAGCTGGTGAAATGAAGCATGGGCCACTAGCTTTGATTGATCAAGCTTTTCCGACTTTTTGTATAGTTCCCAATAATGGAGTTAGAGAAAAAATGATTAGCAATATGCAAGAAGTCAAGGCGAGAGGAGGTAATATTATTGCCATTGTTTCAGAAGGCGATGAGGAAATTTCTAAGATTGTTAATGATGTGATTTATATTCCTGAAACGGAAGAAATGCTGGAGCCAATTTTGACGACGATCCCTCTACAATTGTTTGCTTATCATATTGCGACTCTTTTGGGGAAAGATGTTGATAAGCCAAGGAATCTAGCTAAAAGTGTAACTGTTGAATAAATTATGATCAAAACAATAGTCATCCCGGCCGCTGGGCGAGGGAGTAGAATGAAAAATTTAGTCAAAAATAAACCCAAGTCTCTAATTAATATAAATGGCCAGCCGTTTTTGAATTATTTACTGGATAGAATTGTTCAAGCAGGATTTGAGCGAATTCTCATTATAGTAGGTCATAACAAAGAAGTTTTTTCAGATTATTCAAAAACTAGTGGTCAAAAATACCCGATAGAATTAGTTGACCAAACTAAAATTATCAAGAATGGAGAATACGGCACAGCAGTGCCACTCTGGGTTTTAGAAAATTTTCTAGCTAATGAACCTTTTGTAAATGCTAACGGGGATAATTTATTTGGTATTAGAGATCTAAAGAAAGCTGCTAGTATAGAAACCAACGCTATTTTTGGCGTGAAAAAAGAACATCCAGAGAGATATGGAGTCCTAGAATTTGACGATCAAGGATTGCTGACCAAAATTCATGAGAAATCATCGAATCCCGTGACAAACTTAATTAATAGCGGTTTATATACTTTCCAGCCAGAGATTTTTGCAGCTGCCAGGAAAGTCAAATTATCACCGCGTGGTGAATATGAAATTACTGATGCTATCACCATGCTAGCTGAAGAGAAAAAGGTTCAATTAGAAGTTTGCCAAGATCCTTGGCTTGATTTTGGAAGGTTGCCTGGTATTCCACGAGTGACTAGGCATCTGGAAGAGACGGGGGAGATTTAGACTAGGATTTACAGAGGACTTTTTATATTTTTAAGTTTAGGATTTGTTACTTGAGTGTAGTGCTGGGTGGTTCTGATATTTCTATGACCAAGAAGTTCTTGGACGTAGCGAACATCAACCCCATTTTCTAAGAGGTGTGTGGCAAAGCTGTGCCGCAATGAATGAAATGTCGCAGCTTTTTTGATGCCTGAGTTTTTTAGAGCCAGAGAAAACACTTTTTGAGCGGTGCGGGTAGTTAGCTTGCCGCCTCGTTCGCTGCGGAAAAGATAGTCTTCCGAATGACAGTCGGCGATACATTTATATAAGCCTACCAGTAATTTTTGGGGAACAATCGTAATTCGATCACGGTTTCCTTTGGCTTGTCTGATCTGCAAAGTAAGTTCGTCTAGTTGTACGTCTTTGACTTTCAGTTTTACGACTTCGCTCACTCGCAATCCGGCTCCGTAAGCGAGAGCAATCATAAGTTTATGTTTGCTGTTTTTGATTTTATCAGTGAGAGTCATAATTTCTGATCGAGACAATACAATCGGCAGCTTACTTGGTCTTTTCGCAAACCGAAGATTGATAGGTGAGGGATTTCTCACAATTTCTCGATAGAAAAATTTTAGAGCATTTAGATAAAGGTTAATGGTTGATGATGCACATGTTTTTTGTTTGGTGAGTAAGAATTGACGGATAATTTCTATATCCAGCTTGCTTTGGTTTTCCTGGCTATAAATAAAAAACTCACGCAGGCAGCGGGAGTACGATTTTATAGTTTTCGGACTATAATTCCGGAGTCGAAGTTCATCGATCGTTTGTTGGATATAGTTTGTCATTTACCCTCCTTTTAGTTAGAATTAGGGGAGGGTTATTTATACCTTACCAAAAAGTTGCATTTCCAGCAAGGGCGTATAATAACCCTAATATCGCTTTCTATCCGAAGTGTTTTCAGATAGAAATGAGTTATATTCAATAAATTTGAAGTCCTAAAAATTAGATGGGGCGACTTTCTTTCCAGAATATTTATATACAATCTATCACTTTTTTAATCATATGCAGTACAATTTCCAAAGAAAAAGACTGAATCAAATGTCAGAAGAAAAAATGTTAGATGAGCTTGAAAAAGCTGCTAAACATTTTAAGTATGTAGAATTTGGAAGAAGAGATTTTGATAAAATCGCAGGAATTAGTTCAAGTGTAATAAGAAAAAGATTTGATGGTAGCTGGATAAAAGCACTTGATGTTTTGAAAAAACACCTTCAGAAAAAAGGATTAGACTTATCTCCTCGTCCACATG